>SFER01000209.1 GCA_004557195.1 Bacteroidales bacterium
GCGTGTGGGGTGGCGACCCCAAATTCTACACGGTTCGTGCCGATTACTATTTCGACTACCGCCTCAAGGACGAAAGCGATGCCATTGCAAAAGGCGACCAGGCACTGCTCCCCGAGCATGCACGCTTCGACATGCTCGGCAACGACCGCCTCGCCGGCGGAGCACTCGACCTCGGAGCATACCGCTACATTCCGCAACCCGAAGAAGAAGAGTAAGTTATGACCACCGAAATAATCATCACCAACCTCGCTGTGAGAGCATTCCACGGAGTGTTTCCCGAGGAACGCCGCCTTGGCAACAACTTCACCGTCAACGCCACACTCCGTGCCGACTTCCGCCCGGCGCTCACCAGCGACAGCCTCGACGACACGCTCGACTACGGCGCAGCCTGCGATGTGATTGTGAGCGAAATGGCAACGCCATCCGCGCTCCTCGAGCATGTAGCCGGGCGCATCATCAACTCCCTGCACACCCGATTCCCGCAACTCGCAGGCGGCGAAATCACCATCACCAAGCACAATCCGCCCATCCCCCACCAAGTGGAAGGCACATCGGTGAAAGTCTCCTGGACCCGCTCCGATCTCCCGCTATAATCCCATTTAGCACTTTTCGGCTCTTTTAGCCTTTGAATACCCTCGAATAAGTGAAAAAATAGTAAAATTTCGCCAAAACATTTGGTTCTTCGAAATAAACGTATTATCTTTGCACCGCAAAACAAAAAACGGGGTGTAGCTCAGCCCGGTTTAGAGTACGCGTCTGGGGGGCGTGTGGTCGCTGGTTCGAATCCAGTCACCCCGACTAAACCGCAGTACCGAAGCAGATGCTTCGGTACTTTTTTTTCGCCCAAAACAATGGGCCGGCTCTTTGGGAGCCAGCCCTTTGTGTGAATTATGGATGGTTACTCGAGGATGTAGAGCGCGCGGGCGGGGAGGCGCATCTCGCGAGCTATTGTTACCTTTTCTCCGGAGAGGATGTCGGTGAGTGTGGTGCCCTCAGGCATGATTTCGCGATAGATTGTGCCATCGATGACGTTTTCGCTATCGGTGCCGTTCATCATCACTACCACTCGTTTGCCTTTGTAGCTGCGCTCATAGACATACACCCCGTTTTCGGGCATAAAATGCTTGAGTGCGCCTTTTGAGATGACTTCGTTGCCACGTCGCCAGTTGGCAAGACGGCTGATGAAGTTCCATGCTTCGCGCTGCATGTCGGTGCGGCCTGCATCGACAAAGGCGTTTACTTTGTCACCGGGGAAACCGCCGGGCATGTCGCGGCGTACAAAGCCGTCGCTGCCCTCTTTACTGCCGTGCATGAGGAGTTCGTCGCCATAATACATCTGCGGGATGCCGCGGGTGGTGAGCATAAATGCAAATGCTTGTTTCCACCAGCCGAGATTTTCGGGCATTTCGAGAAGGAATCGGTCGCTGTCGTGGTTGTCGAGCATGGTGAGCACATGTTGCGGGTCTTCATAAAGATAATCGAGAGCGAGGCGGTCGTAGATGGCGTTAAGTCCGGTGAGGCGGGTGCTTTGTGTCTTGAAGGCATCGCGAGCGAGCATCATGGTGGGGAAATCCATCACGGTGGGGAGGTTGGAGTCGATGCCGGTTGTGTTCAGGCGGCTACCTTTCTGCCAGAAGGCGGTGCCGGCAGCTTCGCCATACCAACATTCGCCCACGATGTTGTAGTCGGGGTATTCGTTAAGCACTGCGGCGAGCCATTTGCTCATGCCTTCGGGGTCGGCATAAGGATGAGTGTCCATGCGGATACCGTCGATACCGGCATATTCAATCCACCATATTGACGACTGAGTGAGATAGCGGAGCAAGTGGGGATTGCGCTGGTTGAGGTCTGGCATAGCGGGGACAAACCAGCCGTTGGTGGTGCGGTCGTAGTCGTAGTCGCTGCGATATGGGTCGTTGGCGGTTGAGAGACGGAAGTTGGTGAGCACCGAGCCGTCGGTGTGGTTGTACCAATCTTTCGATGGCATGTCGGTCATCCACTTGTGGCACACACCCGAATGGTTGAAAATCATATCCATAACCACCTTCAAGCCACGCTTATGCGCCTCGGCAATCATGTTGCAATAGTCGTCGTTGGTGCCGAAGCGAGGGTCGATTTTGTAGTAGTTGGTAGTGGCATAACCGTGATAAGAGCCGCCGGGCATATCGTTTTCGAGCACCGGAGTGAGCCAAATTGCAGTAACTCCGAGGGAGTCGATATATCCGAGATGCTTTGTAATACCCTCGATATCACCGCCATGACGTCCGTTGGGATTCTCGCGGTCGGATTTCACCGGATGGTTGAGGGTAGCGTCATCGTCGTTGGCAGTGTTGCCGTTGGCAAATCGGTCGGGCATAAGGAGATAGAGGAGGTCGGCGCTCGAGAACGGGGTGTATTGCTTTGCGCCACGCGCCCGAAGTTCGTATTCGATTCGGGTTTTCTTCTTGCCGTTTACCAGAGTGATTGGGAACTTGCCGGGCACGGCATCGCTACCGATATTAAGGTAGAGCAAGAGATAATTCGGGCTGTTGAGGCGCACCACGCTATCGAGGCGCACGCCTTCACGATTGATTTCGGGCAGCGCATCGCGCACGCCGTCGCCGTTGATCATCACTTGCACGGTTTTGTCTTTCATACCTGTCCACCAGAAAGCCGGTTCAGCGACAGGCGCATTTTTGGCACAGAGCGGTAGTGCGAGAGCACAAGTCAATGCCGATAAAACTATTTTACGAATCATAGAGGTATAGAATTTATTGGTTGGTTATTCTTTGTGCAAAGTTAATGAAATTTCCACACAAATAATTGGTTAATTTTGCATTATCGAACAATTTTTGTTAATATTGCAAAAAATTTAATCCAATTTTTATCTCTATGAGTGAAGGAACAATACAACCGCAGGAACAACATAAAAAGAAGGTATTTATTAGTTATTCTCGCCAAGATTATCTCGACAGTTCCAACAAGCCAATAGACGACAGCACTGTCGGGACAATTGTTAGTGCCCTAAAAGGAAACGGCGTAGATGTATGGCTGGATGTTAGCGCCAACTACACCGGTGAATATTTCTCAAAAGTATTGGCAGCAAATATTTTAGATTCAGATGCAGTAGTATTCCTTTCCTCTGCCAAG
>SFER01000018.1 GCA_004557195.1 Bacteroidales bacterium
GTCTCAGTCTGACTGCGTGGTTATTATACCCACCTACAACGAAAAGGAGAATATCGAGGCGATTATCAAGGCGGTCCTCGGTCTTTCTCATCAGTTTGACATTCTTGTTATCGATGATAATTCGCCCGATGGCACTGCTGCCATTGTTAAAGGGCTGATTCCTCAGTGCGACAACCGCTTGCACATCTTGGAGCGTAGTGGTAAACTCGGTCTCGGCACCGCCTATATCGCCGGCTTCAAATGGGCTCTCGAGCGCAACTACGAGTATATTGTGGAGATGGATGCCGACTTCTCGCACAAGCCTGCCGATTTGCTTCGCCTCCACGAGGCGTGTGTCAATGGCGCCGATGTGGCTATCGGCTCGAGATATATTACCGGGGTGAATGTGGTAAACTGGCCCATGGGGCGCGTGCTGATGTCGTATTACGCGTCGGCTTATGTGCGCATTGTTACCGGTATGCCGGTGCGCGACACCACTGCCGGGTTTGTGTGCTGGAGCGCAAAGGTGCTTCGCACTATCCACCTCGACGAAATCAAGTTCAAGGGTTACGCCTTCCAGATTGAGATGAAATTTACAGCCTACAAGTATGGCTTCAAGATTGTGGAGGTGCCCATCATCTTCGAAAACCGCGTGCTCGGCACGAGCAAGATGAATACGAGCATCTTTGGCGAGGCAGTCTTTGGGGTTATCAACCTCAAAGTGTGCAGCTGGTTTAAGGATTACAAACGCACGGAATGATTACGATACATAATGCCAGGATTGTGAACCTGGGTAGGGAATACACCGGCTATGTGGCAATTGACGGTGAGTTTATCCATGCTATGGGCGATGGTGCGGCTCCCGAAGCGCTTCTTGCCGCGTCGCAGGAGGTGATAGATGCCGCCGGGATGCTTCTCATCCCCGGGTGTATCGACGACCATGTGCATTTTCGTGAGCCGGGGCTTACCCACAAGGCGGATATCGCAAGCGAGTCGCGCGCTGCCGTGGCAGGCGGCGTAACCTCGTATATGGATATGCCCAACACCAAGCCACTCACTATCACCGCCGAGGCTCTCGAGGAGAAATTCGACATCGCAGCGCGCTCGTCGGTGGCTAATTACAGTTTTTTCATCGGTGCGACCAACGACAATATCGACACCTTGCTCTCTATCGACAACAAGCGTGTGGCTGGTGTGAAATTGTTTCTTGGCTCCTCCACCGGAAATATGCTGGTGGACGAAAGCGACGTGCTGCACAGGCTGTTCAGGGAATGCCGCACGCTCATCTCGGTGCACTCCGAGGACGAGGCGATAATCCGCGAGCGCCGCGCGTTCTATACCGGGCGATTTGGTGAAGACCTTTCGGTGTTCTATCATCCGCTCATCCGCAGTGCCGAGGCGTGCTATGTGTGCACCGAGCGCGCAGTGGAACTGGCGCGCAGATATGGCACACGGCTCCATGTGGCGCACATCTCCACAGCCCGCGAGTTGGAGCTGTTTTGGGCTGAGCCGCTACTGGATAAGCGCATCACAGCCGAGGCTTGTGTGCACCACCTCTGGTTTACCGACAACGATTATGCCTCGCTCGGCACCCGCATAAAGTGCAATCCGGCAATCAAGACCACTGCCGACCGCAACGCGTTGCGCGATGCCGTGAACAACGGCGCTATCGACCTTATCGCCACCGACCACGCTCCGCATCTGCTCAGCGAGAAGCAGGGTGGCGCGCTCACGGCGGCTTCCGGCTCCCCCTATGTGCAGTTCTCGCTCATCATGATGCTCGAACTGGTGCGCCAAGGGGTGTTCTCCACGGTTACCGTGGTGGAGAAGATGTGCCATGCACCGGCGATGCTCTACAACATCGACCGCCGCGGCATTCTCCGCCCCGGATACTATGCCGACATAGTGCTAATCGACACCAATACGCGCCACACCGTCACCAAGGAGGATGTTCTCTCGAAATGCGGTTGGTCGCCGCTCGAAGGAACCACGTTTCACAGCCGTGTGGTTAAAACTTTTGTCAACGGTAAGTGTATATATAGCGATGGCGTTGTTGCCGACAACCTCGCATCGCATCCGCTAAAATTCAATAGATAGGAGAGAATGAACAAGATTGAAATAAAGAAACTTGGACTCACCACCGCGCAAGTGGAGGAGAGCCGACGATTGCATGGAGCCAACCTGCTCACACCGCCACCCAAGGCGTCGGTGTGGTCGCAGTTTATAGAGAAATTCAACGACCCGCTCATCAAGATACTCCTTGTGGCGTTGTTGCTCTCGATAGGCATCTCGTTCTACGAGGTGTTCTCGCTCGACAAGGGGCTGCATGTGTTTCTTGAGCCTGCCGGCATCTTTGTGGCGATAATGCTCGCCACCGTGATAGGTTTTATCCTGGAATTGAGCGCAAACAAGAAGTTTGAGATGCTCAGCAAGTTCAACGACGACATCCCGGTGAAGGTGATGCGCAACGGAGCCATCACCCAGGTGCCGCGCCGAGACATTGTGGTGGGCGACATCGTGCTTGTGGAGGCAGGGGAGAAAATCCCCGCCGACGGCACATTGCTCGACTCGGTGTCGCTCATAGTCAATGAGAGTTCGCTCACCGGCGAACCCTCGGCAGTGAAATCCCACCTCCCCGAGATGGCAAAACCCGAAGCCACCTATCCCACCAATATGTTGCTCCGCGGCTCCTCGTTGAGCGAGGGGAGCGGTGTGTTGCGCATCGAGCGGGTGGGCGATGCCACCGAATACGGCAAAGTGTTTGAGTCGGCTCAAATCGACAACGGAGTGAAGACACCGCTCTCGCTGCAACTCGAAAGGCTCGGAAAACTCATCTCCTATGCCAGCTACGCCATCGGCGCGCTCATCGTGGTGGGACGTCTCGCCATCTACGACTATGCGCCGTTTGAAATCTTCGACTTTATCAACTATTTCCTCGTTACGATAATGCTTGCGGTTACGCTCATCGTGGTGTCGGTGCCCGAAGGGCTCCCCATGAGCATCACCCTGAGCCTCGCTTTGAGTATGCGTAGAATGCTCGCCACCAACAACCTGGTGCGCAAGATGCACGCCTGCGAGACAATGGGGGCAACCACCGTAATCTGCACCGACAAGACCGGAACTCTCACGCAAAACCGCATGAGTGTGCACGAAGCGATGTTTGCGCAGCTTGAGCAGGAGATAACCGAATCGATTGCCTGCAATTCGTCGGCACACCTCGACCGCACCGGCGGCAAAGTGAGCGTGATAGGCAACCCCACCGAGGGTGCGTTGCTTCTGTGGCTCGACAACGAGGGGACCGACTATCTCGCTGTGCGCGAGCAGTGCCGCGTGATTGCGCAGGTGCCTTTCTCCACCGAGCGCAAATTCATGGCAACCGAGGTGGAAAGTCCGACGCTTGGCAGGCGAATGCTCTATGTGAAAGGTGCTCCTGAAATACTCCTGCGCAATGCCGCCGCCTTTGCCCCCGGGTGCGACCGTGCCACCATCGAGGCAAAACTTGCCGAATATCAAGGCAAAGCGATGCGCACACTCGGATTTGCCTATGCCGAAGTGCCCGCGGACGCCGCAGCCATTGTCGATGGCAATGTGGCTCTGCCGCTCACCTTCATAGGAATCACAGCAATCAGCGACCCTGTGCGCGAGGAGGTTCCCGACGCTATTAAGATGTGTGTAAAAGCCGGAATCGACGTGAAAATCGTTACCGGCGACACCCCCGGCACCGCTATGGAGATTGGGCGGCAAGTGGGGCTGTGGAGCGACTCTTGCACCGCTTCGCAACACATCTCCGGACCCGATTTCGCAGCCCTCAGCGACGACGAGGCGTCTAAGATAGTGAAAGCGCTCAAAATCATGTCGCGCGCCCGACCGTCCGACAAGGCTCGCCTTGTGCAACTGCTTCAGCAACAGCGCGAAGTGGTGGCGGTTACCGGCGATGGCACCAACGATGCCCCGGCTCTCAATGCCGCACAGGTGGGGTTGTCGATGGGCGACGGCACATCGGTAGCCAAGGAGGCGAGCGACATCACCATCCTCGACAATTCGTTTGCCAGCATCACGCGCGCCGTGATGTGGGGGCGCTCCCTCTACCAGAACATACAGCGGTTTATTCTCTTCCAACTCACCGTGAACGTGGTAGCCTGCCTCATTGTGCTTATCGGCGCATTCACCAGCAAGCAATCGCCCCTCACGGTAACGCAAATGCTCTGGGTAAACCTGATAATGGACACATTTGCCGCACTTGCGCTCTCGTCGCTACCGCCGTCGGAGGATGTGATGGACAGCAAGCCGCGCCGTCCGAGCGATTTCATCATCACTCGCTCGATGGCTTGGTTTATCATAGGAATAGGACTCGCTTTTGTGGCGGTGCTCTTCGGCTTCATGCAGTATCTGCACCAGTGCCCGCTCGACTCGATAACCGACTTCGAAATCGGCGACTATTTTGCCAATTTCTTCAATTTCCACTACACCAAGAACGACTTCATCAGTGCTCACGAACTCACATATTTCTTCACATTCTTTGTCGCTCTCCAGTTCTGGAACCTGTTCAATGCAAAATCGTTCATGACCGGACACACCGCATTCTACAAGGCAACCGAAAGTAAAGTGTTCTTTTTTACGCTTTTAATGATATTTTTCGGACAAATTCTCATTATTTACTGTGGTGGAGAGATGTTCAACGTGGAGGCAATTAATTTTGTTGATTTTTTGTGTATCTTTGCAGTAGCATCGGTTGTGTGGATTGGCGGAGAGGTGTTCCGTTCGTTCCGCCGATTGAGGAAACTTTAAAAAACAGACACAATGAAACGCATATTTTCAATAGTATTGACGCTCTTGACCCTTGTTGCAACAACCTCAGCTCAATCCTCGTTTAACAATGCCGCCTATGCCGCTGCCACCAGCGGAGGCTCCTACAAAGGCTTTCTCGAAGCAGGATACCTTGCCGGTTTTGGCGACTACAAAGCCAATATGCTCGAGATTCTCACCACTCACGGTGCGGCATTCACCCCCAATTTCTTCATCGGAGCGGGACTTGGAGCCACTGTCTTGTTCACTAAGGACAACATCACTTGGTGGGACAAATATCCGCAGGGGAATCACGAAAGCCAACCCGGAACAACAGCCGTGATGATACCATTGTATGCCGACTTGCGCTACACCTTTGGCAACGGCGGCATACAGCCATTCTTGGAGTGCAAAATCGGAGCGTCGCTCCTGGTAAGCTCGAGTTACATTGCAGTGGGCGACCGCTACATCGACGACGATGCCAGCATGTACATCAGCCCCACAATCGGTTTCCGATTCCCGCTGGGCACTAAATCGGCGATAAACCTCGGTGTAACCTACACACTCATTTCACAGCGCCTCTACTATTACAACGAGTACAATTTCGGTGTGAACGATTCGGGCGGCATTATCAACGCCGTTGGTGCCCGCCTTCAAATCGAGTGGTAACCCCTAACTGCCGGCGAGGTGCTTCTTCACCCGATTGTAGGTGCGCACCGAAATCAATAATTTTATGATTATTCACTGAAATTACATTTAAAAGTTGCATGATTAGACAACTTTTGCTATTTTTGCGCTATGAAACGAAGGATATTGACATACGGTGGTTACTTTGAGGCATTCATGAACACCTTGAAGGAAAAGGAGCAGGAGAAAATCCAATATGGGCTTCTGTTGCTCAAAACCCAGGATAGGCTTCCCAAGAAGTTTATCAAACTAATAAGGAATGGCCTGTATGAGTTGCGTGCTGAATATGGCGGTAACATCTTTCGCGTGTTCTTCATATTCGATGAAGGCTGTATCGTTGTTCTGTTCAATGGCTTTCAGAAGAAGAGTCAGAAGACACCATCAAATGAAATTGAAAAAGCATTAAAGATAAAGGAGGCATATTATGCAGACAAACAATCATCAAATCGTTGACTACGACCTTGTCCTTGACCGGAAGTTTGGCAAAGAGGGGACAACTGAGCGTATCAAGGCAGAAGAGGATGCACTCTCATTCTATTCGGGGCAGATACTGCTCAATGCGCGCAAGGAGGCAAAAGTAACCCAAACAGAGTTGGCCAGTGTAGGTGCGTTCTATCGCATCATCAATGCGCTCGGAATGAGGGTGGAGGTTGTAAAACCGATATATTGAGATTTAATCGGATGACGTGAACTTGATACTATGAGATAAAAGATGGCAAAATCGACCTTAGTCTCCTTGATGGCTGCTACTTCTCATCGGCGAGGTGCTTCTTCACCCGATTGTAGGAGCGCACCGAGCCGAAGCCGCTACACGCGGCGAGTTCGCCGAGAGAGATGCCGGGATTCTGAGCAATGAGCCTGTCGGCGTGAGCCAGTCGCAGCGAGTTGATGTAGTAGTAGAATGAGGAGAACCGCTCCCTGAACACAATAGTGAGATAGGTGCGATTGGTGCCGAGACGCTTTGCAAGGTCGTTTTTGGTGAAGTGTGGCTGCAGGTAGAGCTGCTCGCCGGTAATGATGTCGCGAATCTGTTTCTCAAGACGGTCTTTAATCGGTCCCGGAAGTTGAATTTGTCTTGAAGCGGTGATTGTGTCATCCACACTTTCGAGCATAACGTCTTCTGCGACGATGTTTTCTACCGAGCGTTCGATTTCGGAAGATGTGCAACGCTGCGGGTGCAGAATTATGAGCATCAGTGCGACACCCGATGCGGTGAATGCGAAGTTGAAGCAGGCTATTACAGTGGGTGAGCCGAAATAGAGTGTCACGATATCGAGCAGCCACACTAAGATGGGAAGCAATAACACCACCTTGGCGAATTGTGCCGGGAAATCCTCTTCCGAGGAGTATTCACCATGGATAAAGTTGAGGATTTTTTTGCCGAGCCATTGCGATACCACAAACAATTGGATTGCCCCGATGAGCGAAAGTGCTCCCACGATGGCTTTGATTATGGTAACATGTTCACTGAGCGAGTCTCCTCCGCAACAGGCAAGGAAAAATAGGTAGAGCAGCATCACAAACGAAGGTGCCGAGATGATGACATACCAGAAAATCCACTTGCGAGATATTCCGCCGAAATAACTGCGGAACATGAGCGATGAGAAAGCGGGGATGTAAAGGATGATGAAACTTCGGGCGAAGAAACGGGCGTCGAAGTCGTTCCAGTTAACTACCGAAGCAATCAAAGAGGCAAACAGGAGGTAGAAAACGGAAACGATTTTCCTAGAAGGATAGAAATACTCCGCATTTTTGTCATAAGGGCGGCACATGTGTCCCCACCGAATGATGGAGCACACGATGCCTACTACAGCGATTGTGTAGAATGATGCAAGTTCGAGTGAAAGAAGCGGCAAGGAGTAAATGGTATTAAATAAAAAACCCTCCGCTGTGGGGCGGAGGGTATAGTTATGGATTTTAGTTGATTTCGATAACCAGGAAGTTGGACAATTCCCAGAACTTGGTGGGATTGTTGATTTTCAACACCTTAGAGCCGTCGATGTCGAGGATTTCATAAGAGCCGGCGGGGTGCTTGGTGAGGATTTTGGCATTCTTGGCATGAAGCGGAAGTTCAGAGAGAGTGCGCTTGTCGCCCTTTGTGAAGTAGGTGCGGTCGAAATCGCCCTCAAGCACTTTTGTCTTTCCAAGGAACTTCTTGGAAATGATGTTGTTGGCTTTCAATTCCTTGTTGGAACCGATAACGTAGAAGCACTCGTTCATCTCGTTTGCCACGCGTTGAGCCTCGGCTTCGGCAGCGCTCTTCTCGTTGGTAACGGTCTCAACCTGGTTGCCGAGCTCGTTTACTTGCGAACTGAGGCTTTCAATCTTGATGTTAGCCTCGCGAAGGGCGGCTTCGAGTTGAGCGATAGTGGTTTCTTGTTGCGAAATCTGCTCCTTTAGAGAAGCGATAGCGCGTTGGAGTTTAGCATTTGATGCGTTGGAGATACGGAGTTTCTTCTCAAGGCTTTCGAGTTGCTGGCGACGAGCGATGAGAGCCTGTTGGATGGCAACCATGTTGGCACGGATTTCCTCTTTCTTGGAAGGGGTTTCCGAGTTGAGGTTGGTAGTGGTGAGGATTTTCTCCATCTCCTTGATTTGGTTCATTCCATCGGTGATTTCGGTGAGAATGCTTAGAAGGCTGTCTTGAGCAGCCATAACAGTGGTTAAAGAGTCGGTAAGTTCTGTGTTTTGAGCTTCAGCCTCTTTGAGTTTTGATTCATTGCAAGACGACAACAAAGCAGTGATAGCAAAGAATGTAGTCGCGAAAAAAACTAACTTTTTCATAATGATATACATTAAGTTAAAGAAATACTTGAAAATGAAGCCGATACATAAAAATTGGGACTTCACACCGCAAATATAGATAAATATTGATTTGAGTATGTCATAATTTATCTTTTTTAACTCAATTTCGGTGGTTAATCCTCCTCGATTTCGGGCTGTTCGGGTTCGTAGTCATAGATTTCCGAGTAGTCGATATCGAGATTGTAGGAGCGTTCCATCTGCTTGCCGTAGTTGAAATACCAATACTCCACGGTGTTGAAATAGCATCGGGAGTCGTATTTTTCAACACGCACGATTCCATCGAGCAATCCGTTCTCGAAATTGCCGATGTAGTGAGTGGTGAAGCCATCCTTTTTAGTGGTGTACCTCCCTTCGCCATGGGGCATGTGGTTCAGGCGGTAGCCCGAATAGGTGGAGCCGTCGGGGTAGATGATTCTAAGGTGTGAAACCACCGATTTTTCTGCGAAAGTCTCGCCAAAGGGCGATGGCATCGACACCTCGATTTTCGTGCCCATCGGGATGGCATTGCCGGGATTGGCGGGAGTTCCGTTATCCCAGATGTCGTAGAGCATCATGCCATCGGGGTATGTCATCTTGCCGATGCCGTGGGGCGTGAGACCGCGCAGCGAGTTAACCGTCTCAAATTCCGAGCCATCGGGGTAGGCTACGAAGGTCATGATATAGTCGGTGCTCACAGGTTCGCCGCGGTGGCAGCAGCCGGTGGTGGAATACACGATGCCGTCGGCGAAAGCCACGACGAGCGTCGCCGGGATGTCGGAATCGGCGTTGTAATCGACAGATTTGATGTCCGGTGGGAGCGGCTTTCCGTCGTAATAGGCGGTGTAATTGCCGTCGGCGGTCTCTATCACCTCGATGCCGACGATTTTGCCGTCGTCGTATCGGCGATACGCCGTTTTGTTGGGCGATTTCTCGCAGACAATGCCCGACAGACGCATATTCCGATTGATGTGGCACCGGTCGATTGTGATGTTGCGGTTGGGGTCGTAGTAGATGCCGTCGGCGCAGTAGGCGAGAGCCGGATAGAGGTGAAAATCGCCGATGAATACGGCACCTTTGGGGGTAACGAAGCGGCCGAGACCCGAAGGACCGGTGAGAAGCGGCTCGTGGGTCGAAGTCTCGATGCGGCAGTAGAGAGTGGGGAAGTCGTCATTGTCGATTTCCACCGGATAGATGTCGCTGAGGCAGGGGATGTGGTTGCGGCGCAGCATCTCGCGAGCGAAGAACGCCTCTGCTCTGGGAGCCGATTCGGCATAGAGCGAGAGATAGTGAGTTGCGCGCTCATTCTCCTCTCGCGAGCCGAGGATGCAGGCGGCGAGAAACATCGACTCGGTGTCGCCGTTGTCGGCAGCATCGGTGAGATATCTCAGCGCCTTTTCCACTTCGTCATAGTCCTCAAACAGCTTCAAGCCCCAATAGTATTGGGCGGTGGGGAAACGGCGGTCTGCCGCAGTTTTGAGCCAACTATCGGCGAGTTTTTGGTCGGGTTCCACTCCCACACCTTCTACATAGCATCTCCACAGGTAGTAGGCGTGGATGTCGGAGTCGTATTGCGTGGCACCGATTTTCAGGAGTTCGTAAGACTTCTCTTTCCATCGTTCGTCGCCATATTCAAAGGCGGCAAAACCGAGGTATTCGAGAGCCTTGATGTCTCCGTTCAAATAGGCATCGTAGAGCATATTGAGGGCGATGGCAGTGTTTAGTTTCTCCTTGGAGGCAGAGTCGAGGAGGTGAATGGCATAGAAGCGTTTAGCCTTGATGTCGCCGGCATCCACAGCCTTGCGAAGCATCGCCGTACCCTTGGTAATGTCCTGCTCGATACCGTCGCCGTAGAGATATGACACCGCGAGACAGGTTGAGGCGCGGAGGTTTCCGTCGCGAGCGGCCAATTCCCAGAGCCGATTTGCCTCGCGCCAGTCTTTTTTGATGCCGATGCGCGGGCAGCCATACCAGCGGAGGTATCCGGCGACTGTGCGAGCCTCGGTGTCTCCTGTGGCGCAGGCCCGGTTGAGTTTATTCCATTGCCGGGAAGTGCAGAGGTCGTATTCGAGCGGAATGCAGTCGGTGAAAGTGTATTTTGTGGAAATGCTCAATTCGGCATAGGCGTAATCGAGCCCCACCTGCTCAAAATAGTGTGGCTTGTTGGCGGGAACGGTGATTTTCCGGGTGCCGTATCTCAGGAAGAGGTTTTCGCTGTCGAAACCGAGGAAAACAAGCGGCGGAATCCTGTCGCCGAGGAGACTACGGAATCTATCCCCGAGCCGGTCCAAGAGATTTTCCCCCGGCACGAGGTCGATGCGCGACACTGATGCTCCATAGCCGAAGCAGGAATTGCATCCCGGGTCGCAAGCCGTTACAGAGCATTGGACATGGAGCACGTTCCATTGTCTCACTTGGGGGTTATTCCTCTTCGGAGTCTTGCTCGAGGCGGGCATTTCGAGCGGCGAATTTGAATTGGGCATATTTGTCTTTTTTTTGTGTTGATTCAGGCTGGGGTCGCCCTTCGACAACGATTACAATCTCGCCTCGAGGCGCGTTGGCGGTGAAATACTCCACAAGTTCGTCGAGAGTGCCATTGTGGGTGGTATTGTGGATTTTAGAGATTTCGCGGCTCACCGAGGCGGGGCGGTCGCCGCCAAACACTTCGGCAAACTGCTGCAGCGCCTTGAGCAATCGGAGCGGCGACTCGTAGAAAATCATCGTTCGCTGCTCGTCGGCAAGGGCGGCAAGGCGTGTGGCGCGACCCTTCTTCTGCGGGAGGAAGCCCTCGAAGCAGAAACGGTCGCAGGCAAGACCGGAATTGACAATCGCCGGGACAAAAGCGGTGGGACCGGGGAGACATTCCACCTCGATATTCTCGCGGCGACACTCGCGCACAAGAAGGAAACCGGGGTCGGAAATCGCCGGCGTTCCGGCATCCGACACCAGAGCGATGGTCTCGCCCGCTTTGAGGCGTTCAACCACCTTTCCCACAGCCTCATGCTCGTTGAATTTGTGGTGAGCAATCATGTGGGTGTCGATTTGGAAATGCTTCATGAGCACGCTACTGGTGCGGGTGTCTTCGGCGAGGATTAAATCGGCATCTTTGAGGGTGCGCACAGCGCGCACGCTCATATCGTCGAGGTTGCCCACCGGAGTGGGGACTACAAAGAGTTTACCGCTCATGATTCAAAATAGGCTTTGAGTTTAGACATAAATTCTGCGACCTCCTCCGACTCCTTGTCCCATTCGAGGGTGTTGAAGAAATAGTCTTCAGCCTCGGCGTAGGAGCGCATCGCGTCGATAGTGTTGAGGGCGTCGGCAAACAGTTTTTCGCTATTCTCAAAAAGTTCGCGGCGGAAGCGGAACTTGTCGTTAAGGGTGAGCATTTTGCGGAAATCGTCGTGTGCCATCGAGCGAGTAATCACATCGTTGAACACCGGCTCATCTTCGGGGATAGCGGGAGAGTCAACAATGCCGAAATCATCGGAGATTTCGGGCGAATCGAGCGGTTCCGGTTCTTCGTCGATATAATCGGGCTCATCAGTCGGGATATCCGGCTCGGAATCTTCGGATTCATCGACAAAAACGTCATCGAAATCGTCATCGGCAAATTCGTCGGGGAGTTCCTCCGGCACGATGCGCTCCGGCTCGGGTTCGGGCATCGGCTCAGGTTCGGGCATTGGCTCCGGCTCGGGTGCCTCGGGGATTTCCGGTTCCGGCAAAGGCTCGGAATCATCGAGGATTTTCGCCATTTGCGAGATGTTTTCAGCCTTTTCGGCAATGAGTTGATACACAAGTTTGTTGGTTTCCTTGCCGTGATTGTCGATGAGCAGAAGCAGCCCTTCGAGTTCATACACTTGCGACAAAATTGCTTTAATACCGCCGTCCATAAGAATAAAATTAAACTATATCACAAAGGTAGTTATAAAAACAAAAAAAGCAAAAGAAAATGGGAGAAAGGAGCTCCCCGGGGTTATTGCAGTGCGGGGAGAAGCGAGAGGAGCATCGATTCGAGCTTGGAATGGAGTTCGCTGCGCGAGCACCCGAAATTGTTCACAAGGAAAGTGATGGTGTATTGCGGCTCATCGGCGGGGAAATAGCCGGTGTAGCATTGCACTTCGCCCATGCTGCCCGATTTCATGCAAATCTTGCCGGCAAAGGGAGTTCCGCCCATGAAGCGTTTCACCGTGCCATCGACGCCGAGGCGCGGGAAAAGCGCGGCAAAATTGACATCGCCAATCGTTCCCGACTGCGAAAGAGCGAGCATTTTGGAGAGAAACTCCGCGCTCACCTTGTTGTTGCGCGAGAGTCCGCTGCCATCTTTCATCCAGAGCGCAGTAACATCAAGTCCGGCATCCTTCCAGAAGCGATACACCGCCTTGATGCCTTCGGTGGCGTTGTAGGAGCCGCAGAAATGATGCCCCACGGTCATGAGGAGCGCCTGTGTGAACATGTTGTCGCTGCGGTAGAGGAGCGAGCGCACAATCTCGGGGAGCGGCACCGATTGGTGGGTGAGAAGGAGGGTGGAATCGTCGGTGTTATCGAGAGCGGAGTCTTCGTTATAGTCGTAGTCGATGTTGGCTTCGCGCAGAGCCTTCTCCAAAGAGCGGAGGAAATAGGATTGCGGCGAAGGCATAGAGCAGTTGAAACTGAGAGTGCGGGTTCCGGGGAGCATATTGCCGTAGATGTGGAAATAGCGGTCCTCGGGGAAGCGCATAATTTCGGGATAGGAAGTGGCAAAAACATCGGTGGAATCGACAAGAACGCAGTGGTTCACCACGTCGAAATCGACATCGGCAGGGACAGCTTTTGTGCCGAGCACCTCGGCATCAGCCATCTCGATACTCAGGTCGAACGCGTTGTCTTTGTAGTTGAAAGGATACACCCCGGCACCATAGTCGAGCGGAAGGTCCTCCATCATCCAGGTGGGGACAATGCTCATCACCGTACTTTCGTCGGGGGAGAAGAGAATCGCACCCTTCACCTTGCGGATACCGCGCGCCTTGAGTGCGTCAACGATTTCGACGATGATATCGGGCTGCCCATCGATGTATTTCGAGCCGAGAGTGGGGTCGCAACCGCCACACACCACGATAGAGCCTTCGAGACGGTTTTTCTTGAGTTTACCCACGAGTTTCACCTCGGTTTTGAAAGTGAAATCGCTGCCGAGAACGGCAAGAGCGGTTGCCGAAGTGAGCGATTTCATCGTGGAAGCCGGGATTTGGGCAATTCGGGAGTTGCATCCGGCGATTTCGACGCAATCCGAGATTCTCACCACGCTGATACCGAGCGAAGCGGCGCGCAAAGTGGAGTCGGACGCAAATTTGAAGATACTCTCCTGCACTCCGGCAGCGAAAGCCGCGAGCGAGGCAAACAGGAATACAAAATTAAGGAGTAATCGTTTCATTTATCTGAAAAATTAGTAATTAATAGGATAATTGGATTTTGGGACGATTAAATGTGCATGATGTCGCGGGTGATGTCGAGCGCGTCGCGGAGGTCCTTCTCCTCGACATTGCAGTTGATTTCCACCTTGCCCACATCGTGAAGAAGCGTGAAATTGAGTTCGCCGGCGCTACTTTTCTTGTCGTGGCGCATAAGCGAGATGAGATTATCGTAGTCGTCGCAGCTGAAAGCGAAAGCGCCGTAGTGCTCGACGATGTATTTTCCGAGGCGGTCGAGAAGCGAGGAGTCAAAGCCGAGAGCGAAGTGCGACAACACCAGTTCGGTGATAATACCCCAAGCCACAGCATATCCGTGAGGCACCGGCGCGAGACGCTTCATGGCGAGGCTCTCGAAAGCGTGCCCCACGGTGTGCCCGAGGTTGAGTGCCTTGCGAATACCCTTTTCGGTGGGGTCCTCCTCCACGATGCGTTTCTTCACCTGCACCGACTTCGCAACCAGCGCAAGGAGCGTGTCACCGGCGACATCCTCGAAGTGGAAATCGAGGATTTCGTTGAGCGAGTTGCGGTCGCTGAGCAGCGCGTGTTTCACCATCTCGCCATAGCCCGATTTGAGCTCGGTGAGCGACAGAGTGTCGAAGAAGCGGGAGGAAATGAGCACCGCGTCAGCCTCGTTAAACACCCCGATTTCGTTCTTGTAGCCGTTGAAATTGACTCCGGTCTTGCCACCCACGGCAGCATCGACAGCCGCCAGCAGAGTTGTGGGGATGTTGACAAACCTCATTCCGCGCTTGAAAGTAGAGGCGGCAAAACCGCCCATGTCGGTAATCACGCCGCCACCAATGTTGAGCACCATAGAATGACGAGTGGCTCCGCCTTGCTGCAAGCCGCTCCACACCTCGGCGAGTGTGTCGATATTCTTGTTCACATCGCCACACTTCGTGACGATTTTCACAGCCGAGGCAATGTGGGGGTTGTCGGCGATGCGAGGCATCACAAAGCGGTCGATATTCACATCGGCGATAACAAACAATCGGTTGTAGTCGCAATCGGCGAGAATCTCGTCGAGAGCGGCATTGAAATCGTTGGAGAATATAAGTTTCTGATTCATAAATTCGAAGGTTTGAGAATGGATAAAATATCGGGAAGGAGCGCATGAAATTCGCTCATCGAGGGGAAAAGCAGGTCGGCACCCGCTTTCCACATTTCAGCCTCGGGAATAGGTCCGGTGGTAACACCGATGACGAAACACCCGGCTGCGTGCCCTGCCATGATGCCGAGAGGAGCATTTTCAATCACAATCGCCTCGCATGGAGCGACACCGGCAAGTGCCATCCCTTTCTCGTAGGGCTCGGGAGCCGGCTTGCCGTGAACCACATCGCGGGCTGTAACGCGGCAGTCGTCGGGGAAAATTCCGGGATAGTCGCGGCTCAGGCGGTCGAGCACCGATTGCTGTCCCGAACCGGTAACCAATACCCGCTTCACCCCATTGTCGCGCAATTTGCCGAGGATGTCGATAGTAACCGGCATCATCTCGGGTTGTCCGAGAGCCACAAAATTGGCAGCCTTGATGGCATAAAGGCGTTTCGCCTCCTCGGGCGACACCTCGCCCATGCCACGTTCTTTGAAAATTTGGTTGATGATGGCGGCACCCGTCATCCCCTCATAGAGGTAGAAATACTCCTCGGGACACTCAATCCCGAGGCTTGCCATCATCTTCACCCATGCGCGGGCGTGTCGCGGCATGGAATCGTAGAGCACGCCGTCCATATCGACAAGCGCCGCTTTGAGCGAAAACTCCGGCACGCCGCGGCGCGCCAGATAAGCCGCAAGAGCATTTTTTATGTCATAGATGTCTTTTGTCATAGTCAGTTATGTATTTAGTAACCACCCACTCCATTTTTGAGGTTTTCCTCGGCGCGTCGCATCGCTTCCTGCTCGATGCGCTTGCGGCGACGTTCCGCCTCCTTGCGAGCCGCCTCGGTGCGACGCTCGGCAGCACGGATTTCCTCCTTGGAGAGTGGTCGATATGTATCTTCGATAAGTCCTTGTTGGATAAGTTTCAGGCTGTCGGCATGAGAGAGATTCTCTCCTCCGGCAGAATAAGTGCCGGTGGCAACATTGAGAGTGGAATTGAGAGCGGCAGCGGCACCGCGGCGGAAAGCGCGGTCGATTTCGCGGCGAAGATTCACCCGTTGAGCCTCGACAACAGCAAGCGAGGCACCCACTTCACCCTCCTTGAATCGGGCACGACCGAGACTGAATTTCATATTATCGGCATTCCCCTTGATATTCAATCCAAACTTGAACGGGATGGGCGACTTGAGAACCGAGACATGGTAGTCGAGATTGAGCGCGAAATCGTTGCTACCCATCACCCCGAGTTTGTAGCGGTCCATAGTGAACATGAACGGATAGAGTTGCATCACATTGTCTTTAACCACAATCTGCACCGACATGTTGTCTATCATATTGCGTTTTTTGTTCTTGAACATGAGCATCTTAGACACCTTCGCAAAAGTCTCGGAGTCGAAAAGCACAAGGCTGTCGCCATGAAGTTTCATCGCGGCGGTGAGCGACGGCATGATGAGATTCATCGAGGAGTCCAAATCGGCACTTGCGGCAATATCCGCCTTGATGATACCCGACATCGACTTGAGGAGCGGCATGAGCGAATCGACAGCCGGCACCATGTCGATGAAGCGGCTGATGTGCACGCTATCCATGGCGAGGTCCATAGCGAAGTGGATAGAATCGCGGTTAGTAGTGGCGTAGATGGCATCCATTGTCATGCCACCGGCATCGCTCTCGGTGCGAATATCGTCGAGGCGGAGCGCGCCATCGTGAATCTGCAGGCATCCGCCCAGGTTGCGCAGTTTAAGGTCGGAATAGAAACCGGTGTGGGCTGAGACATCCACATCCATGTCGATATTGCGCGGGATGATGAACGCGGTAACCGAAGTGTCGGCAGCCTCTATAATATCGTTTTCGTTCTCATCGCTAAAAGCAAAAGTGCTGTCGCTTAGGGCGAAATTGGAGCCTGCATAGGCAGCCTTGATAAGTTCGTTCACATCGAGAGTGTCGCTGTTGATGGTGAAATTCACCAACAAAGGACGGCGGTTGTTACCCATGAGAGTAGAGCGGAGGTTGCGAATGCCCCCCTTCATGTCGAAAGAACTGCGTCCGGCAGAGTATTTGCCGCTATTGAGCAGCACACTGTCGGTGCTGAAGAACAAGTCGAGATTGGTGATGCGGTTGCGCAGCGGGAAATAGGGGGTGCGCAAAGAAGCGCGGCGTGCAACGAGGCTTCCTTCGAGCGACCAACGGCGGAGCAAGCCGCGAGTGGCTGTATCGACACTCAAATCGAGAGTCTCGCGCTTGTCGAGCGATGCACGGGCGCGGTTTGAGCGTCGAGCCAATACCAGGAGCGAGTCGCGCGACAGAGTGGGATAGAGGCGAGCAAGCGAATCGATGCGGCGGTTGATATTGTGATTGGTGCGAGGCTTGCGCGGCGACATTTCGAGTCGGATATCGGCGTCGCGGAGGCTTCCGCGGGCAATGCGGTTGACGACGATGCCTCGTTTAGCCTTAATGTCGAGGTTGAGCTGCGGCAGAGGCGAATAGTCGGTGGCACGCGACACGGCAAGGCACTCAATGTTGTTGAGACGCACAACAGAGGAGTCGGGCGATGAGAATTGCAGTTTCTCGGCACTGATTTTGCCACCCATAGGGATAACCTTGCTCCCTTTGCGCGGAGGATTGCCCGACAAAGCGGCGTTTGACACCCCTTTAATCACCTTGAGATGAGAGCCGTAGAGATTCATGTCGAGCGAGTCGATGTCGAAATGCGCGCGGAGCAGATTGTTGTGGATGTGCCCTTCGGCACCTTTGATGCTCTCCTTTGAGCCCATGTTGAATCGGGCGCGGTGGGCATAGAGGTCGATAGTGTCGGCAGGCGAGGAGTAGCGCAAGTCGCTAAGCGTGAGTTTTCCCTTCATGCCAATCTTGTGGTAGCGACGAGAGGTTATGTCGTTGAGTGCGAAATCGATTTGAGTGTCGGCATTCACATTCCCATCGACAGAATAGGGGAGGTTGAAATTGAAAAAAGAGAGAGCGTCGCTGATGTTGGCATTGCAAATCAATTCGCCATCGATGAGCGGATTAGAGAGAAGCCTTGAGGCGTTTCCGGTGAGGCGGATGTGTATCGATGAGCCAACGGCGGAGAGGTTCTTGAGGTGAATCTTGCTGTTGTCGAGGTTGTCGCCATCAATAACAGCGTGAGCAAGCATCGCAATGTTGTCGATTTTGCGTCCGCGCGGACCGATGATGTAACTTTTCGGGACTTCGAGAGTGATGTCGAGCGATGGGAGAGAGTCGCTCTCGATATTAAACGGCTTGGTGAGCGAGGCATCGAGCCGGGCAGAGAAATCGGTTTTCAATCGCTTGAAAATCTTGCCGTAACTGTCGGGGAGATAATCGACAAGCGAAGCAAACTTCACCGCTCCGAGGCTCAAGTCGAGGGTATTCACCATGAGAGGCGACTCGAGGTTGCAATCGGTGGAGAGCAGGAGCGGATTGTCGGCAATTCTCACATTCCAATCGTCGAGCGAAACGTGCAACGGTTCAGCCCCCTTCCAGCCGATGAAGCCGTTGAGATTGAGCGGCAGCGACTTGAGCAAGCTGTCGTTGCCGAGAGCCAGCGACAGCGATGAGTCGAAAAGGAGTTGCAACTTGTCGTTTTCAGCCATTTTAATCTGTGCGGCGGTGATTCCCGCCGAAGCCTCGATGGAATCGGCTATCGACACAAACCGGATGCCGCGGCAGTGGGTGAGTTCCACCGAATTAACCACAATGTCGGGAATTGAAAGCGGCTCCTGTGTGGTGTCCTCCTCGCCGGGAGGAATAATGTTCCAGTTGGCAACAGAATCGTTGAGCGCGACGGCATTAACCTTCAGCGCATCGAGCATAATATCGTTGAGCGAGATGCGCCCGGTGGAAATGGCAGGCAAATTGATGCCGAGGCGGAAACGGTTGAACGACAGAAGAGTGTCGGCGTCGGCAGGGAGGATGGCGCGCTGCTCGTCGGGGATGCTGTCGAAAGCCGAAGAAGTGATGTTCACGCCATCGATTTCGATAGTGGCGTAGGGGAAAGTGTGCCACACGGTGAGTTCCACGCGCTCAATCGAACAATGGGCATCGGCGAGAAACTCGTTGGCGGCATCCTCGACAATCGGGGTGAGTTTTTCGGGCGAAAGTACCCATACAACCACCGAAAGCGCCACACCAATGATAACGATAATCGACAAAAATCCCCAAAGTAGCACTTTGAGAACGGTTTCCAACACTTTCTTACTCATAAATCGCAAAAAAAACATTATTTATTACGCAAAAATACACTATTTAGGCGAAAACGGCAAGAAAAGCGCCCCACAAAACCACTAACAGCACACAAATAGGCGGCATTATCGCACTGTGATGTGGAAGCAGCTCTGTTTGCGCTCGAATTTCACATAGCAGCGCCCCTTGTTGCGGAGGTCGTTGAGCACCTCGCCAAGGACATTTTTCATGCACTCATCGTTGAGACGATAGTCGGATTGCCCCGGCATAAAGCGGATGTAACTGATGTCGAAAGTGGTGCCGTATTGATGGGCTGAATTATCGGAGGCGTTGCGGTTGCGGCGGCGGAGCATCTTCACACTCTTGGCAGTGCGGAGGAGGCTTGTAACCCTAATGCGGTAGTTCTTGCCGCCTGTGCGAGCCTTGATGGTGTCGGAGAAAGCGCGACCGATGTCCTTGAGCAGACGCAGAGCCTCGGGGCGGAGGTAGGGCATGGAGTGGGTGAGAGTGTCGAGGTAAAACTCGTCGCAGGTGGATACACGCACCAACGGACGATCGATGGAATAGGCATCGTGGAGAGTGTAGATTGGGGTGATGCCATTGCGCTCGGCAGCAACGATTTGCACATCGTTTTTATCATTGAAAATGCGAGCGAGAGAGCCGATGTAGCGCACCCTGACGGTGTGGACTGTGGAGTCGGTGAAGCCGGAAAATTCCGGCTGTGGAGCTTGTTCCTTGAAAGGGAGCAAATCCTGATTGTCGCGCGCCGGCTCAGCGCACGACAACAGGATAAACGGTAGGATTAAGAGTTGAAAAAGACGATTCATTTTTATTTGACAAATGTGGAAGTGTTGCTGCTGCGACCGAGGAAGAAACTCTTCGCTTTCACGGTCGAAGCGTCGGTGGGTACCGGTGCGGTCCAAGCCGGGGAGTCGGCATTCGGCTCCGAGCCATCGGTGGTGTAGCGCACCACCACACCGGGATATTGCGAATTGGCAACGATAGCGCCATCGTAAATCTTAACGCCCGGCTGCCCGAGGTGGAAATTGATGCCGCGTGCAGCGAGTCGAGGGAGTTCGAGACCTATTTTGAGATTGAATTGAGCGCGCTCGGCATTGTAGCGGCAATCGTCATCGTCGGCAGCCCACGATGGAGTGGCGTTCCAGCCGCGTTCGGCAAGTCCGAAGAGGCGTGGGAAGACATACATGCACACCATGTCGAAACTGCGGATTGTCTCGCTGAAAAGTTGCGCCTGGATGCCGCAGATGTCGGAGCGGCGGTTGAGGGCAATCTTCCCGTGGTCGGCATTGCGGAAATCGAGAGGCTGCCCGGCGCTGTCGTAGCGAGCCGAGCGGTAACTGTTGTATGGGACGATGCTCCATGCGCTAAACTCATCGACAGCGCCACCCCAGTTGAGGCCTTTTTCTTGAGGGTGCCAGTTATAGACCATGTCGAAATAGAGGTTGGTAACATTGCTGAGCACTACGGGGAAACCGTTGTTGGCGATAGAATAGGGGATAGTGTCGGAGCGACCGAGAGTGCTCCACACGTTCACGCGGTTGAAGCGCGGCGCCACCTTCTCGTTGTATTCATCCGAGTGGTGCATAGCCACCTCTTGCCAGCCACCCACAGCCACGCCCTTTGAGGCAATCATGGAGGAAACGCGGTCGAGATAGTATTCCGCACCCATTTTCACCGAAGAATAGTGGTTCTTTTTGAGGAACTTCAAGGCGAGCGGCGAGCCGGTCCAAGAGCCATCGGGCACTTCGTCGCCACCGATGTGGATGGTCTTGAGCGGCACCCCGGCTTGGGCATACATGGCGATAATCTCATCCACCACCTTCTCCATAAAGCGGTAGGTGCCTTCGGTGGCAAAATTCATCACATTGTCGTGATAGCCTTGAGCCGATGTGTATTCCGATTTATCCTTGGGGTCCCACATCATGTATTCCTCGGCTTTCTTGCGGTCGGACTTGATGTAGCGGTTGTAGCGCGCCTTCATAGCCACTATTGCCGCGCGCGCATGTCCCGGCGACTCGATTTCGGGCACCACTTCTACGCCGCGGCTCCAGGCATAGCGCACGATGTCGATAAACTCGTCGCGAGAGATGAAGCCATTGGCTGTGGTGTTGTCGCTCGGTGAACCGGTTCCGGTGTAGGCTTGCATGAGAAACTCGCTTTCGTTGTGAGTAAGCCCTCGGCGCGCACCCACCTCGGTGAGTTCGGGGATGCCGGGGATTTCGAGTCTCCACCCCTCGTCGTCGGTGAGGTGGAAATGGAATACATTTATCTTGTAAAGCGCGATGGCATCGATAAAACGGCGGATGTCGGGAGCCGCAGTGAAATTGCGGGAGATGTCGAGCATCATGCCGCGGTGGCGCAAGTCGGGGAAGTCGATGATTTCGACATTCTCGAGTTGCCCGCCTTTGGGGAGACGCTCAATCGCCGAGATGAGAGTCTTCACGGCATTGAGTGCGCCCTCGTCGGTTGTAGAAGTGATGGCGATAGCGCCCTCGGCGACGCGGAGGCGGTAATACTCCGGGTTTTCGCTGCTCGAGGTGAGGAAGAAACCTATGGGTGTGCCGTTGTCGCTCTCCGAAATGCCCAGAGCGGCGAGTCGCTCGGCGAGATAGTCGGCGGCGCGCCCTTTACCCTTGATTTTTACACTCTCGGGGAGTGGCATCGAGCCTTGCAGAGCGGTGATGCACTTGGGCGTGGGGAGAATGTCGTAGCACCCCTTGGAAGCCACTGCGCCGGTGGGATTGATGAGGCGGTTGAGGTGGTAAATATTTTCACCCGAGGGGATGAAAGCGGGCGTTCTGCCGGGGGCGGTCCATTGCTTCGGGTCGCTGTAGAGCGGCACCTTGATAGTGAGCGGGAGCGGTTTCGACTCGCTGCCGTTCACGATAGCGACAAAATGCGCGCCATCGGGGCGGTAACTGTCGTTGTTGAACCAGTAGTTGCAGAGAAACTCCACTTCCACGCTGTCGCCGGGAGCGATAGCAGTGTAATTAGAGCCATCGGGGGCGAGGATATAGTATCCCGGGCGGAACAACTCGATTTTGAGAGCCGGGGCTTCGCCAACCACCTTCGGTGAGCGGTCGAACTGGTTGAAATAGATTTTCCAATCGCCGTCGAGGGGCGCATTGGAGATGTTTTTCACTGTAAATTTTGATGAATACTTCATTGCGCGTTCACCATCGATACGGATGCCATTGCTGCCCATAGTCCAGGTAATCTCGACAGGCGCATTTTGAGCGGCTGCGACGAGAGCGACAGTAGCGGCTGCGATACACATTAAATTTCTCATGATTCTAAGATTGAATTTTCGATATAGTCTAAAAGCCCCTCGCAAGCATCTTCGAGGAGGTCGAGAACGAGTTCAAAACCTTGCGAACCCTCGTAGTAGGGGTCGGGCACATAGTCGTTGTGTGGATGGCAGCGGAGAAACGCCGCCATAGGCACAATCTTGCGTGTTTCCTCGACAGTGGCGCAGAGCGACTGCAAGGCGTAGATATTGTTTTTGTCCATAGCCACAATCACGTCCCAGTCTTCGATTTCGCCGCTTGTGATGCGGCGCGAGCGGTGAGTGAGGTTGTAACCGCGGCGGATAGCGTGCACCCTCATCCGTTGGTCGGGGAGGTCGCCGGCGTGTCCGCCGTAGGTGCCTGCCGAGTCGATAACGTAGTGGTGCTCAAGTCCTTTTTGTTCAACCAAGTGTCTGAACACCCCTTCGGCGGCAGGGGAGCGGCAGATGTTGCCGAGGCATACAAAAAGCACTTTCACCGGAGTGGCTGATATAGGGGGAAAATTAACTTTGTCGGTCATTCTTGAGGATTTTTATTATGTCGGCAACCGCATTGGCTGCGCTGTCGTTGTCGGTGAGTATTTCTCGCATATTTTTGTAACCCTTGAGCATAGCATCGCGCATCGGGCTGTCTTGCAGAAGATTAGACAGCAGGCGCGTGATGTTTTCCTTGTTGCAGAAGTGCAGAAGGAGCTCGGGGATGATTTCGCTGTCGGTGATGAGGTTGGGGAGCGTAACAAAGCGCACCTTGAGCAGGTGCTTGTAGAGCTGATACACCAGGCGGTTGCCGTTCATTCGGTAGCAGGCAATCTGCGGCGTGCCGAGGAGGGCTGTTTCGAGCGTGGCGGTGCCCGAAGTAACCAGTGCGGCGCGCGAATTGCGCACCAGGGCGAAGGTGTCGGCGGCTACCACCGGCGGCACCGGGTAGCTCCCTTCGCGCTTCACCACGCGGGAGTAGAACTCCGGTTCGATGTCGGGTGCTGCGGCGATAACGGTGCGAATCCCCTCCATCGAGTAGGTGCTTTTCACCATCTCGGGGAGGTTGTCGCTAATCTCCTTGCGGCGGCTGCCGGGGAGCAGAGCCACAATCGGGAGGTCGGCAGGGAGCGAATGGCGGTTGCAAAAATCGGCGAAAGAGGGGATTTTTGCTATTTCGCGGTCCATCTCGTTCACCGATGGGTTGCCCACATAGGAGATGTCGTAGTTGTGCCGCGCGAAAAACGCCTTTTCAAACGGGAGGATGGAATAGAGCCTTGTAACATATTTCTTAATCTCCTTCACGCGGTATTCTTTCCACGCCCACACCTTGGGCGAGATATAGTAAAACACCGGTATGCCGAGTCCGTGGGCATATCGTGCAATCTTGAGGTTGAACGAAGGGTAGTCGATGAGAATCACCGCATCGGGCTTCCAATCGGCGATTGCGCGCTTGGTGGAAGACATAATGCCGAGGATGGTCTTGAGGTGCTTTGCCACCTCGATAAAACCCATGTAAGCCATCTCCCGGCAGTGGATGAGAGGCTTGCACCCCGCTTCTCGCTCCATTGCGCCGCCGCCGAGAAAGCGAAACTCGGCATTCGAGTCAGCCGACTTAAAAGCATGAATAAGTTGAGAGGCGTGAAGGTCGCCCGATGCCTCACCTGCGATTAAAAAATACTTCATAGTAGGACATTCGTCTATTTAAAGTGTAAAGATAGCAAAAAAATGGAGAAGGCACAGCCGATTTAAAATAAATTAGGAAAAAATCGGCGGCATCACCGATAAAACTCGGAGAAAACAGCAATTTGGTGCAATAAGTGTGTGTAATTCTGCCGAAAAGCAGGTTCTATAAAGTCTTTTCTTCGGTTGTGCCATATTCATTATCAGTAATTAGTCGTTATTATATGCTACAAGTGAGGAATACTCAATGTAGTATATTCAATATTTAATATTTATAGTCTAATCTTGAAAAAGTCAATGAATTTAGTAAAATTATCGCAACAAACTGTCCTACGCCTATACCTTTGGACATAAATCACTCCGTTCAAGGTTGATG
>SFER01000210.1 GCA_004557195.1 Bacteroidales bacterium
ATCAATGCCAAGATTGTGCACCGTTTCAGTCCGGCAAGCCGTCTATCGGCTGTGTTTTATTATGGTAAAGATTGGGTGAAAACCGAACCTACAAAAAACGTAGTTTTCAACACAACTTTTTATTTGGATAAAATCAAGGATGAAGATAAGATTGAGCATGACAATCGTCGCGAGAACTCCTCAAGGAACAATTGGGGCAATATCGTGTCGAGCATTTACTGGACCTACCAGCCTACCGATGCCTGGTGGATGAACCTAAACCTAAGTTATAGCCGTTACAAATATCTTCTCACACAAAACTCCTACCTTAAATCGAGTGTGCGAAACTACATGAAATATGAATATTTCTTCGAGGAAACATCAAAAATCACTCACCATTCCGAGATTGATGATATTGCTCTCACGTTCGACTCCAAATACACTCGATTCGATAACCACTTGCTTCGATTCGGCGGAAAAGTGTCGCTACAAAGGCTCAATCCCACTCAAGATGTAACCAAGCACTCTTTTGGGAAAAGAATCAATTTGGAAAAATACCCGAATTACAGATTTCTTCCGTTTTACAAAGAAAAGGAGTTTATAGATTATTGGCTTGAAAAGACAATCGACATAGACACAGTGTTTGGCAAGAGCACCAACATCTACCATGCATCGCTCTATGCCGAAGACGACTACACAATAACTTCGCAACTCAAAGCCAACATAGGATTGCGATTGTCGCTCTACAGCACCACAGGCAAAAGCTATTTCTCGGCAGAGCCTCGTGTTTCGCTCCGATGGCTGTTCCGCGACGATATGGCGCTGAAATTCTCCTACAGTCGTATGTCGCAGGCTGTTAGACTCCTCCAAAACAACAACCTTGTGATGCCGTCCGACACTTGGGTGCCTATCACCGACCGTGTGCCGCTCATGTACAGCGACCTTGTAGCACTCGGCTACAACTACGAAATTATGCGCGGGTTCAATCTCTCGATCGAGGGCTACTATAAAACCATGAGCAACGTGCTCGAATATCGAATGGGTTCAACCTACACTTCGGGGAGCGGCGACTGGCAGGACATGACCGCAATTGGCGATGGACGCTCCTATGGAGCTGAATTCCTGCTCGAGAAGAAGCATGGCAAGACCACCGGATGGATTAGTTACACATGGTCGAAATCGCTCCGCACTTTCGACCGTCCCGGCAACCTCATTAATGCCGGTTTTGAGTATTATGCAGGCAACGACCACCGCAACAACTTGAATGTAGTGATAATGCAGCATGTACCATTGTCAAGAGTATGTTATTTCGACTTCTCGGCATCGTGGAGTTATATCACAGGCAGGCGCGGTATAGTCCCAGACATAAATATTTACGGCGGAATGCCCGATGAATACGACCCCTTTGGCAATATTTTGGACGGTAGCGGATATTTTGGCACTATTGACCGACCTTCAACATCTACAGGATGGACACAAAACCCAATGGGAGGACAATATTTTTCCAAACTTATCCAATTGTTTACATTCAAAGGCGTCAACCAATATAAACTTCCCGACATTCACCACCTCGACCTCGGAATCTCATTCGGTGTTAAGCACGATTATGGTGAGAGCATATTCGGAGTAAGCGTCTATAACGCATATAACCGACTGAATGTGAGCAGTGTAAATATAGGTTACGACAGCCATTATAAGAAAACTATGCTCAAAGGAATCTGCTACTTCCCAATTATGCCATCAGTCAACTACACACATAAATTCTAACAACAATGAAACATCTACTCACTCTCATAATCGCTTTTACACTTGTAACAATCCTTGCTCCATCATGCGAGGTGCCACTACAATTCGACGATATTCCGGAGGCTATAACGGTGGATGCAATGGTGTGCCCCGACACCGCTATGGTAGTTAATGTGTCAAAGACATTCGGCTTGAGCAACTCTCCGGCATATCATTTCATCGATTATCACGACTATTACACCTACCACGACTCAGTTTATGACACACTCGCCGTTATCGACAACGCCGAAGTGATGCTCACGGTAAATGGTGGCTCGCCGATACAACTCATGTACAATCCGCAAAAGCATCACTACCAAAGCAATTACTTCCCCAAAGAGGGAGATGAAGTATCTTTAGAAGTGTCGGTGCCCGACTCTATAAATTATATCCCGGTGAAAGCATCAACCACAGTTCTGCCCGCTCCCGAATTTGAAGTGCTGTCACACGTTTCGCTTTACTCACCTGTCGATAAAGGATTGATAGACCCAAATAAACCTTACGACATTCAGGCAGATGACACTGTAATGGAAATCACGCTAAAACTTAAAGACAATCCGCGAGAGCACAACTTCTATCGCCTCCGTGTGAGAAGTATATCAGACAATTGGCAAACCGATAGCGTCAAAGCCCCCGACGGAACATTAATCCGCGTTGACAGCACATATTGGGCATACATGACCGACATATTCACGTCAAGCGACATCCTGTTCCTTGATTACAATATTCCAAACGCATTTGGAGGCTGGCAAGCCAACTTCAACTACATGTTCGACGACTACCTCTTTCGCAACGGAGAATACACCGTAACATTACAGTCTCGACAACGCATTGCCGACAACGCGAGGGTGGTAGTGGAATACTACAGCGTTACACGCGACCTCTATTCCTACATCTGCTCCGTGTTGCAATACCGCACCCACACCGAAGACATCTTCTCAAACCCCATCGGCATCCACACCAACATCGAAAACGGCTACGGAATCTTTGGCTCAATGAACTTCACCCGCCAAACCCTCTACTTCAACGCCCCCGGGAACCAATAAAGGCCATGGGGCTATGAAATATAACATTTACCCGCAATTCATAGCCCCATAACCTCTTTTACATCACCTTATTTCTTTTTGCGGGGAATTATCACTATCTTCGCAGGGTAATTCATCCTTTATCGCTATGAGACATGTAATCTTTTCTTTAATCCTAATCCTTGCCACCGCCGTGGTGCGCGCCGACAATCCTAAACGCGAATTTCGCGGCGCCTGGATTCACACCGTGGGGCAGGGACAGTATGCCAAACAATCT
>SFER01000211.1 GCA_004557195.1 Bacteroidales bacterium
TCCATAAACCCAAGTGACTCATATTCTTCACTCTCTTGATACGCCGTATTCATACGTTCATCCAAATGAATCGTCATGGACATGGCATCGATATCCCGCTCGTCTGTTTCAATTTTAACTATCACAAAGCGTTCGAGTATTTCTTTGGGTAGCACAAGGCTCGCTAATTGTTCTAATATCTTTGTATCCATATGTCTGCAAAGGTAACATTTTTATTTATAACCACACCTTTTTGCTACTGAGCCGGAAACTGCTCTAAGTGCTCATCTTTGCATCCGATGCGCCGCCAAGAACCCACATTTTTAAGATATGCACACGAAGCGTTTACGCCATATGGCGCAATCCCTCGTCGCTTGTTCTTAAAATATTTGGAAAGATTGGCGGTTTTCCAGATGCGAAGAACAAATGATTGAAAATCTATTAGTAAGTCATAATTTAAGCATCAAGATAGCAGCATCGCGCAGGTTAAAATAATAATTGAATTATTTTGCTTTTGTGCCATTGGGTTACAGCCTTGCTGCAACACGGCTCAGCCTGCATGGCTTTTCTTGAGTAGTTTTATCAATATGTCTGTTTCGTAAATAAACTGTTTTTTATAAAGTTCAACAATCGGTTGTCTTGTCTCTTGCTGCAAATTTAATTCATTTTTCCCATTTTTCAAAGCAACAGGAATCATAGTTTGGAGCAAAATGCCAAAACATCACAAAAAGGTCGAGGTGAGACATCGGTTTTCAACCCGGGTCGTTGATTTATTCGCGAATTTAGCACTTGCAGGTAGAATCTAAGGAAATCGGTTTATGGGAGGGAACGGGAATCGCGGCGCACCGAGGAGAGGTGCAGCCGCGACTGTGTGAGGTTTTATTGAATTTTATGCCTTTCGGAAGAGGAGCATGGTCCAATTGTTGCGAGAGGCGCGTTTCTCGAGCGACAAACCGAGAGCGGTGGCACGCTCGACGAGCATCGGCACATCTTCGGAATAAAAACCGCTCACTTGCAATGCTCCGCCTGGGAGGATGCTGTTGCAATAAGCCTCCATGTCGTTGAGGATGATGTTTCGGTTGATGTTGGCAAGGAAGATGTCGAATTTGACGCCCATGAGGTTGAGCAGCGAGGCATCGCCGCAATAGAATTTCACGTCGGAGGCGCTGAGGTTGTTGAGGGCGAGGTTCTCGACGGCATTATCGTATGCGCCAGTGTCGATTTCTATGCCCCACACTTTTTCGGCACCGCGCATTTTGGCAAGCATGGCAAGGATTCCGGTACCTGTGCCCATGTCCATTACTTTCTTGCCGATGAAATCGGAGTCGAGGATTTGCTCGACCATTAGTGAAGTGGTTTCGTGGTGTCCGGTGCCGAAAGCCATCTTAGGGTCGATGACAATTTCATATTCGGCAGAGGGGTAATCCTTATGGAAAGAGCTGTGGATAACGCATCGGTCGGCGATGAGCATAGGTTTGAAATAGTTCTTTTCCCACTCCTCGTTCCAGTCTTGTCCCTCGATACGGGCAACGGAATATGAGATTTGCGAGGAGAAAGGATATGCGGCAAGAGCGTCGGGAACAGACTGCTCGCTGAAAATATCGCAAGGGATGTAGGCGTTAAGGATTTCGCCATCGCGGTCGAAAGTGTCGAAACCGGCATCGGCAAGGAGCGAAGTGAGGATATCCGCCTCAAACTCTTCGCCACCCTCGAAAGAGAAAGCAACTTTGATGAAATCGTTCACAGTGAGATTAGAAATTATCGATTAGACTTTATGAAGAAACGGCGCGCGAAGAGATATGCCTTAAATCCGAGGCGGACGTAGTCAAACACCGACATATTACCCGAAATGAGTCCGAGGAAGCCTTTGCTACGAGCCTCTTGCGAAGCGGCAAGCGAGGATGTCAACTTTTCCTTTTGGAGTTGCACTTTAACATAGGCGAGAAGTCGGCGCTGCCTTAATTCCTCGAGGGTGCAACCTTTCCAGGAATCGGAATTGGTGTGAATGGAATTGTTATCGGTCATAATCATTTGGATTTATCGAGGAACAATTTGGAGACAAATCTCGCAATCGGGTTAACAATCAACTTCATTCGGAAGGCATAGACAATAGCGAGGAGAATGAGCATGATAATGCCCACAACGAGATAGGCAAGCGACTCACTGCCCACCCAAGACTCGATGAGATACACCCCCGAGAATGAAATGTAGAAGAGGGCGATGCCTCCCAGAATCATAACGGCGGCGACAACGGCGATGCTCGAGAGGATGATGGCGAGTTTTTCGGTACCAGCCACCTTCAGGTAGTCGATGTTGAGATCGATATACTTTTTTACATCGTTGAGGAGAGAGTCGTTGTCTCCGCCGCCATTAATTATACCGGACATATTGCTATTCCTTGATTTCGGAAGAAATTTGGGCTACAAGGGCATCGATATCATCGTCGGTGAAATCGATACCGCGGTTGCGAAGCATGCGACGGATGCGTTCTCTGAGGTCTTTACCCGATTCGGGGGCAAAGAGAATAGCAGCGGCGCAACCTACAACAGCGCCACCAAGGAAAGCATACAAAAGACCTTTCATAGACACAAAAGATTAAGCGTTGTCATTGTTGATTTCGTTCTCTAATTGGCTAACAAGGTCGTCCATCTTGTCGCCGGAGAGGTTCACACCTTTCTTACGGAGGATTTCCGCGATTTTTTTGCGAGTTTCACTTCCTTTGTCGGGAGCAAAAAGCAAACCCACAGCGGCACCGGCAATGGCGCCGCCAAGTACAGCCAAAATTACATTTAACGGTTTCATAATACAAATTGTTTAATATATATGGGTATATTCCCAATTCAAGCGATAAAATTAGACAATGAAGCGGCAACCACCAAATTTTTCTTTAAATATTTTCTATAAAAAAACATAAAGGGAGGATTGCAGGTTGTTGTCGCATATATAACACCTGAGATGATGGTAAAGTTTTGACACATTATATAATAAGGTGTGAGGTGCGGGACGGTGGAGAGCGGCTATCGGGTGGACGGCCTGCCACCGCCTCCGGGGTGGCGATGTATAT
>SFER01000019.1 GCA_004557195.1 Bacteroidales bacterium
GGCGTTTTCCAGGGCTTTGACGGCATAGTGGGAGTTATGCCGCGTCACCTGAAGCATTTTTCCTATTTCAAGTTCTGTGGGAAGTGTGTCGCCGACGCGATATTTGCCATACAAGACAAATTTCACCTCCGGCTCATTGAATATGCCCACTTTTACACAAGGTACACTCATAATAGCATCTTATTTAAGGTTGTTGAGTATTTTTTCCACACCCGATTGGTCGAGGCACACCTCATCAAGGATTTGCTCGAGGTCGTCGGCTGTGATTTTCTTGAAGTCTTTCTCGAGAGGGGTGATAAACACGCCGCCCATATCCACCGATGCCGGACTGATGAGGATGTTGGCATCGCCTTCGGCTGAATAGCAGGCGGGACGGTGCTTGCGGCGCGGGAACACTGCCACTTTCCATTTCCCTTCTTCACTCCAGCAAAGGATGTTGAGCATCGGCTCCTCCTCTCCTTCCGGAATTTCAAGGGCATTATAGAGAGTGACAAATAGTTCGGTTGCGGCGTCGATTTCCACTGCCTCGATAAGGAATGCGGCATTGGCAAGCCCCGAGAGTAGCGAAAGTGTGGCACAGGCATTGGAAATCACCTCTTTCTTGTCGGCAGCGAGGTAGTCGGTTTCAAACCCGAGGAAGCCGCGGTTGCCGGCTTGGAAGTGCATGTGGTCGGGAGCCGAAGCGCCACATTTGGGCCCATTATAAAATAATGTGTATCCGGGTAGGTCTTTGGCAATCGCCATCATATCACCGATGCGCGCCAATATGCGTTGGTCGGTGTGGTCGTTGCACGGAATCGTGAGGTGTTTTGGGAAAATCGGGAACGGATTGATGAGGATTGTGTAATTCTCGCCCCACGCTATCCCCTCCTGCACTTCGGGTCGATTGGCGGCACAGAGGAAACATTTGCGCTCTTTGAGCGACTTGTTATCTACTTTGGCTGCCGAAGACACTATGCGCGCCGGATTGAATTGCACCTTGATGGTGCTCCGTTTCACTTTGAATTCTTTTACCTCGACATTCTGCAATGCAGCATAGTTGTCGCGTGGTGTTTGCCACACGACAAGCTGCTGCTCTATGAGTTTCTCTACTTGTTCGGAATAGTTGTTCATGCCGCGAAGAGAGATTATTGTTTCTTATTTTTTGCTATACGGGCTTGCAATTCCCATGTGCGGATGCGGTCCTTATAGAGGTTGTGCGCGTTCATCTTCACAATGTCGAGCGATGCATCGCTGTTGTCGTCCCAACGGCGGCAGTTATACACTACCGTATACACGCGACCAATCTGATAGTTGCGTGAGATGTTGAGTCCGAGCGCATAGTCTTCACCGTAGCTTGTGTTGGGTACTTTCACTTCGCGGAGCAATGGGGTGTAGAATGCACGCGGAGCACCGAGTCCGTTGATTCTCAATGCGTTGTTGCGGCCGTTTTCGGGTGTCCACTCTTTGTGGTCGATGATTCCCGGGGCTATCATGTTCATGTTGAAGTCGGTCATCATATATGTGCCCACTACCATGCCGCAATTCTGCTCGTAGAATGCGTTTACCATTGTGGTGAGGGTGTTTTCGTCGCTATACACGTCATCGCTGTCTAATTGCACGGCAAATTTGCCGCATTTTGGGTGATGTACGCCAAGGTTCCAGCAACCACCGATTCCGAGGTCGTCGCGGGTGGGTACGATATGTATTACGCGCTCGTCGGCTGCAAATTCATCTATCGCTTCGGTGGTGCCGTCGGTCGAACCGTTGTCGATTACGATAAGGTTGAACTTGAAATCGGTTTTCTGCGAGAGTACCGACTTGATGGCGTCGCGGATGGTGCGAATGCGGTTTCTCACCGGGATGATTACCGATGCTTCATACTCGAAATCGCCTTTGTCAAACTCGATTTTGTCGAATTTCGGCTCGAGATAGCCACCGATTGCCTTGAGGTGCTCGGTGCACGCATCTTCCATTTCTATCTGGCGGTCGCGGTTGCGTGGATCTACATAGTCAAATATCTTCTCGCCGCTCTTGCGGGTGTCGAGTTCCACGTCGCTATAGAGATATTCGTTGATGTGCATGATGTCGCCGGCTTGCGAGAGACGGAGGCGGAGGTCGTAAAGTCCTGCAAACTTGTAGTTTTTAGTCATTTTCGATGCCGCTGCCTTGAGGGCTGAGGTGCGGAACAATATCACGCTACCGAAGTCGAAATCGTCGCGAAGGCTACCGAATTGATAGTCGATTACCGGTGCATTGGTTTTCACATTGCCCACTACCTGATAGTGGTCGGCATAAAGCATATCGGCTTGCGAATCTTCTGCGAGTTTCACCATGCGCTCTTGTGCAAACATACCCATTTTCAAGGTGTTATACTTGGTGTAGAGCAGCACATAGTCGGCTGTAGCAGCTTCGGCAATGGCTTTCATGGTGGCAGTTGATGTGAGTCCTTCAATTTTCAGGGTTTCACATCCCGAAATTGTTTCATCGCTCTCCTCGCCTTTCAACAAGAAGATGCGGGCAGTGAAATCGTTTGATTTAAGACCTGCTACGGTTTGGTTGGCTTGTTGCGCGTCGGCAAAAGGGACAAAGCAATCGATAGTTTTTTTCATTGTTTAGTTGTTTTATTTGATTTATAATTATTTTGCATTAAAAAAGTTCAATATTTGCGACATGAGGTCGGCTCGTTGTTCACGGCAGCGTATCGTCTCAAACGGGAAGCCGATTACGCATGTCTTGTATCCGTCTTTGGCAAGCACAGTGCCGGCGATGAGGTTGTTTTCGGTGTAGCGCATGAATGTGGCTCCCACTTTGTCGTCTGCAGGGTAGAAGGAGTCGGGCGACTCTACTGCATACATCTCCTCGTTGAGTTCGTTGCTGAAGCAATAGCTCGACTCTTTGATTTGCTTGTAGCGGGTTGCTACGGTGTAGGCTTCGCCTGTTACCGACGCCTGATCTACACGCCATTTGTATCCGAGCACTTCGGCGGCAAATTTCTTGTCGGCTTCTACGGGCTCTTTTTTATCCCATAGGTCGGAGGCTACGTATGCACCCGAGATGAAAATGTTGCCGCCCACCTTGGTGTAGGCTCTGATGGCGTTTTGCAATGCGGGTGAATAGATTTTATATCGGTTGGGCACTGCGCCTCGTCCTACGATTGTCTCTTTCTGCTTGCCGAGTATCAAATCCACGGTGTTGTAGCCTGTCAACGCCGCGTCGCCGCTCTCTACGGCTGCGAGGCTCGACGATACAAACGAATATCCGGCTTTCATTATAGCTTCGCCGTGAATTGCGGTGTAGTCAAATGTGTTGCCTGCTATCACTTTGGTCTCGTAGTTGGCTCTACTTGCGCCAAATCCTGCTGCATCGTCGTCCATCCATGGGATGTCTCTGCGATATTCAAACATTGAGCCGATGAAACTGATGTCTTGCATGTATGGCACTCCATGGTCGTGTGCATCATAGAATCCGGCGATTTCGCCCGAGTCAAACCAGTCGGGTGCGCTCACTCGGGTGAAGCCGTTCACCACAAGCACGTTCCCTTTCGACTCCTTGGCTACTCCGAGCGCAAGCACTTCGCTCGGGAAACTTACGCCTCCCTTGTTGCCTGCCACGATGCGATAGCTATGTATGTCGTTGTCTTTGATCTCTACTTCATATTTCGGTTCCTCGGTGGTGGCTACACTGCGAAATGCGCCGTCGTTAATACGCTCATACACAATGTAGTATTCTGCATCCGAATTTTCCGAAAGGGTGTCGGGGGTTGCCTTCCAAGCGAGGGTGTATTTCCCGTTTCCGCCGGGGGTGATGGCAAATGTGTTCACCGGCAATGGCTGCACCATATAATCGCGTCCGTCGCGCTCGGCGATAAATTGCAACATACCTTTATATATAGCTCGGCTCACGGTGAAGCGGAATGTCGGGTCGAGTCCATATTTCATGTCGGCAAAGTTCTGGTGCGAGAGCAATTCGAGTAGCATCGCGGGCACTTCGGGCACGCGTGCCTCGAAATACGACTTGTCCCACATGCCGCGGCGCATCCACTTTGGTTCAAATTGCGCGCGGATGTCGTTTACTATGTTGGTCATCACCAAGTTGGTGAGTTTGCGCGATGCGGCGCGAGGCACTCCATTGGCATATTTCGAGAATCCGTTGGTGAAATAGATTCCGAGTGTACCGATTATCGAGTCGTTCATTGTGGTTCCCGCGTCGGTGTGGAACGCAAACGAGAGGTCGATGGGGATGTTCAATCCTTTGTATTTCGGCAACACTTCGCTTCCGCCGGCAAGGTAGTTCACCCATATGCCGCGGCAACGGTAGTCGTCGGTGTAGTCGTTAACATTGCCCGATGGCGAATACACGCTGTCGGGAACGCCTGCCCATTGCAACCAGTAGCGAGCGCCTTCGGTGAATCGAGGGTATCCGCTGGTCATATATTTATATTCCATCTCGGGGTCGAAGCTTTCGTTCACTTGCGGCTTGTTGTCCGAACTTTTCACATTTTCGCTCATAGCAATCACTTTGCGTGCGATATTGCCCATTCCGCCACCGATTTTCACGGCATCGGCGGTTACTACCTCGCCTTGTCGCCCTGTCGCATTGCTCACAGTTACCACCGGAACATCCGATTTCCCTTTTTTCAATGGGAAATGTCCAAGATAAATCCATGTTCCGCCGCCCATGGTCTGGTTTACGGTGAAATGATAGGCATCGCCTGCGCTATTCACTGTGTATTCCACTGCTTTGGCGCTATTGGGCAGTGTCGCATACGAAATATACACGGCATAATTACCATCTTCCGGTATTTCGGCATTCCACGATGCCACCGAGGCTTTTCCGGCTTCTTTTACCGATTTCACAACTCGATAGCGTCCTTCGGTGAACGGATTTTCATTGATTCCATATTGGGCTCGGTTATAGGCAAATCCTACACCATCTCCATTAGTCCACTTGTTTTCTCCGTTTTTCTCCGAATACCCTTTCACTGCATACTCCCCTTCCGAATCTACAATGATTTCAACCGACTTGGTGTCGCGCTCGCGTGGGCTGAGCACATAGGCTCCTGCATTTTGGAGCATCGGCATGAGGAACGGCACCACATAACTCTGTGTGTACAAGTCTTCTACGGTTTGGAAGATTCGCGCGCGTTGCCACTCCCAGCGGTTGAGTTTCGACTCAAAATACCATCCGTGGCTCTGCCACATCGCTATATTATTGCCGCTAAGTCCCTCGGTTATTGCCGGAGCACCCTCGGGCTTGATATAGTCGTGCGACACGATGAAATGCTCTTTCGTACGACGCGCGGGAGCAAACGATTGCTCATCTACGATATACTTTTCAATTGCATTGCCTTCAATCTTCAAAACCACTTTATAGCGAGAATATTGTTTGCCGAGCGACGACAATATCTCGTCTTTCAAAGCCTTAACGCTCTGCTCGGTAAACGGTACATAGGAATATGTCTCATTCAAATCTACTGTTACCGTTTTGTTCTTTGAACTGATGTTCAATTTATTCACTTTCACCTTGCCTATACCCATATTCTCCGGCACAGACAACTCTACGGCGCGCTGTACTCCGCTCTTCAGTTCGGCATTAGACTTTGCATCGACACTAAGCCCTCCCATGACAAGAGCCATAGCCAACACACAATTTTTCAGACAATTAAAATTTAAACTTTTCATCACTTATTCAGCTCGGGGATTTATGTTTTACGACAACCGTGTAAATACGCACTCCCGGCACTACAAAAGTAATATAATATTTTAACAAACAAAAAGAAAAATGCCCCGTATTTTTCTCTATAAACATTATTTAATATTTATGCTCACATTTTAAGCTTCAGTCCTTCAAAATCCCCACCCCGGTTGTATTCGTTCACGTTTATATTCATGTTCACGTTCATGTTCACGTTCACGTTCACGTTCATGGCTCGTAGACTAACACACCTGCGCTGCTTACGCAGCTCACGCACCACGAGAGGCTGTAGCCGCAAAGCGGCTAACCTGCCCATAACCTGGCACTTACGAAGTTGTGCCAGGATCGGCAGAGGATAGAAAAAATGCGTGCCAACGGTACGCACCTTGAAGCCACAAAGCCTCTCCCCGCACTGCTCACGCAGCGCTCACACCGAGCCGCAGGCGAGCGTCAGCGAGCCCCCTCAGAGTGCTCAGAGTGCTCCGAGATCTCGAAAATCTCCACAGCCGCCAACACCGCTCCGACATCGGAGCACACGCACCATGAATCCCCTTGCCCCTGGAGCCGCCGCACCAAGCAAGCCCAATTTCCATATCCACTGCACTCACGAGCACGCAGAAACACAATCTTGCTTCTTGCGGAACGATTCATTCCGCAAGAAGCAAGACTATACCCCCAAAAAGAGGTTTATTGGTTGTCGTTATGATATTGTATAAGACCCGGCATCGAACCGCGTACTATCTTGCTGATGCTCATATCATACTGTGAGGCTACATCTCGTAGTATTGGCTCGTAGAGGCATGCACACGAACCCACAAACGCTATCTGATAGTCGCGATAATTGCCATACTGGAGTATGTTGCGCTCGATAAAACTGGTGAAGTTGCTCCTTACGAGCGATTCTACATATTCATCATCGAGATGTTCCGAGAGGAAAAACGAGAATGTGCTCAACGACCTATTCGGGAACGGACTGGAATACACCGCTGTCATCACCATGTCGGGTGTCATACTGTATTTCTCGTAAAACTCATCGATTAAGTAGCGCGGAGCAAGATTTTTCAAGCAGTCGCCAAGGAAAAGTTTGCCCAATGCCGAGCCACTCCCCTCATCACCGAGGATAAATCCTCCAGAGGTTATGTTGCGCACGATATCAGTGCCATCATACACACACGAATTGGATCCGGTACCAAGGATGCACGCTATTCCCTCTTGATTCACGAGCAAACCGCGGGCGGCACCGAGAAGGTCGCTTTCCACCGTTACCGGGGTTTTGAATTGTGCGATTAGCGATGCCTCGATTATCCGTTTCTTATCGATATTCGTACACCCTGCTCCATAGAAATACACATGATCCCAGCGTTTCTTGAAGAATGCCTCGGGAAGTTCGAGTCGAATACAATGGCTTATCTCACGGCGTGTCTGGAAGAAGGGGTTGATACCCTTGGTAAAGGCATGTTCCACCACATTTGTTCCATCGACCACCACCCATTCGGTACGCGTGGAACTGCTTTCGGCTATTATATTCATAGGCCAATTTGAAATTGATTGTTACTGATGATAAATGGTTGCCGCACCACATCTATGCTTTGCGGCAACCTGGCTTTAATTTATTTCACTATGATTTTTTCAACTTTATGCACCGTTGCTGTTTCTATCGAAAGAAGATATACTCCTGCCGGCAGATTCTTTATCGACAATGCTGCATCTACGCTCGAATTAACAAGCAATCCTTGCATATTGTATAGCATTAGTCGAGGTGTTGTGTCAATTCCTTTGACTACTACCATGCCGGGTACCGACTCTGTATCCACCATAACTCGGTCGGCATTGATTGCCTCTACTCCCGATGATGCCGATAGCAACATGTTATCGAGATAGAACGAACCCGACTGATTGTACAAGCCTTCACTCTGGCGCAAGCGCACATTGGTGAATATGTAGTCATAATTCTCCTCAAGGGCGTCGAGTGTTATCTCGTAATAGTGCCATCCAAGGAAGTCGAGGTCGCACACTTTGAAGTACTTGGTGTCGGCTCCCGAGGTGAAACCGAGTGAGAGTTCATGGCAATTGAGGTCGCCATACACATGCAAGCCCACTTTGTCGCCCCGTTTCACCACTTTCATGCCGCCGGCATAGTCGAATATCGCCTCGCCGCCGCGTATTGCCGAGAATGAGTAGGTTGATTGCAAGGCGTTGTTGCCATATAAGGCTTTGGACGATACGGTATAGAACGACGATGATGTTGCCATCCCTTGCGATGCCTCGGCTGAATAGGTGAGCACATCGGCGGTCTCAAATTCCTCGATTACTACATCCCCTTCGGCTGCGTTGTGCGACTCGTCGGTTGCTACAAAGTTTATCACCACAGGGTCGGTCAAGGGCACTCCCTCAAGGTCTTTTATTTCGGGAGAGAGTTCTACACGATATTTCTTACCCGGCACGAGGTCTTGCGACACTACAAATATCGCATTCCCGTAGCCGTTGCTCAGTTTATTAGCTGTGCACGAACGTGTGTTTGCCGAGAGTGCGTTGCCATTCTCATCATACACTTTGATGAGTTTGGTAAACATATTCGACTTATCCACTCGAGCGTCAAACCTGAATTCAAGCGAGGCGCCTTTGTAATGCACCACTCCGTTTTCTTGCGGGAAGGTGCTGATGAGTTCAAGTCGGTTGCGTCCCTTGGTTGTGAACGAGAATGTCAATGCTTGCTCAAGGTTGCACATCGCGCTCTCTTTATCGGGTGTCTGCAAGTCGGTAGAAACTGTTACCGTATAGGTAGTTGAAGTGGCAAATGCAACATCTGGTTTGATGGTCACTTTGCTGTATGAGTCGGAGAATGTCATTTGGTAATCCACCGCAGGAGTAATCGAGAATGCTTTCTTGAATGTCTCTGCATCGATATCCTGGTTGAATTCTATCTCTATCGGTGCGACGGCACTCACCAATTCGCTCTCACCGACACATGGCGAGTAGGAATTCACAAGGAGTTTTTCGGTTTGAATCTGCACCAACGGCACATCGTGATAGGTTACCTCACAAGCTTTCACCTCTACAGGATATTCTTGCGAGTGATAGCCGTCGAGCGATGTTCTCACGGTATAGTTGCCCGGCTCGACATTTCTAAAGAGATAGACACCGTTGTTCATGTCATCGGTGAGATGGCGGCGAACTACATTCCCTTGGGCATCGAGCAGTTCTGTCAACACTCCGTTGAGCGGACGGTTGACGTCTCTCCCATATGCCGAATAATAATTGAGGTTGAGAGTATTCTCTCGGGTATTGTTATTGTCATACACCACACCTGCGACGTTGCCGGTTACGAATCGGTCTTCGGTTTCGTAAAATTCCATGATGGTTTTTACGAAATGCCATGCTTCAAGCCACCAAAAGTCATCGCTCATGAGTCGGTGTGCCTCGGGACGATGCTCATGCATACCCCCTTCCGAGAGCAATCCCACTACATAGAGGTTGCGAAGCACTCCGAGTCCGGAGGTGCCCCACTGGGGATAAAATGTGAGGTCGCCGCTGCAATATCTGGTGTGGCGTGTCCACAACGACAACTGGCTGGAATGTAGGTTGTCCCACAAGAGGTAGCTGAGTGTGATAGCCTCGGGGTAGCGCGGCGTGCCCACTGCGTTCTCGCGGTAAAGCATTAGCGGATAGTTGACTGTCTCTCCTGCATTGGAGTGTATCGAGAAGAAGAGGTCGCAACCCAGGTTGTTTGCCTCGGCACTAATCGAGGAGAGGGAGCGGTCGTCTTCGGTGCGGTTTTTGATTCGAGATAGATACGGCTTGGCGCCTATCGAGTCGAGGATGTAGTACATGTGCAATCCTTTATACAGGTTGCTCTTCGACTCCCAATAGCCGGCTGTGTCATTACCCACAAAGGGATAAATCCCGATTGGACGGTCGTCGCTGTCGTAGCCTCCATGACCGGGGTTGATATAGATTTTCAAATCGCTCATTTTCACTGCGCCTGCCGTGAAAATTATGCCCAACAAGGCAACTGCAAATAATAATTTCTTCATAACGACGCGGTGTTATTTGATTGAGTAACTGATTTGATAAATATTGCCTTGTTCGGTAGCGAAAACGATACGTCCTGGTGCCACTGCGGCTTCGGTTGCCATCATCTCGGGTTCGGTCAAAGCCACTGCGCTTGAGGTTATTGCATTTACGAGATACAACCGCGATGCTGTTACAGTGTAACCGTCGTCGCTCGATTTCACTACAACGAAATGCTCGTTATCTACCCACACCGGATAATCGCCGGTGCCATACCTGTGAAGTTCCGAGCCATCGAGATTGCAGGTGAACACTCCTTGGAATGGTTCTACAAAGAGTATGCGAGTGCGGTCGGGGGAGAGTGTTGCCCACAGATAGCTGTGGCTGTCGTTCACGGGTGAGATGGCTGTAGATTTGCCGTTTTGTTCAACCGTGATGTGGTCATAATCGGCTCTCACGGCAATCGTTGATGTCTCGCGTGCAGTGAGGCTGCGCAACCCTGCCTTGACAACCGGGGTGGCTGTACCATCATACATCACCGATATCTCTTGGCGGCTGAGCGGAAGCAGATTTTCCACTTTCCCGTCGGTCAACGAGATTTTATCCACTGCGACATTGCGCAAGCGGCTGATGGTTTCGGCTCTACGGCACATCACCGCCTTGCCTCCATCGACAAACACCGGCAGGAATCCGGCATTTTCGGCTTCGGAGAGCACTCGAGAGTCCGATTTCTCAAAATCATAGAGGTTCAAGCCGCGGTAGTCATCGGTGGTGTATAGTAGCATGGCTCCATCGGCACTTAGCACGGGGTGATAGCCGCTGATTCCCTCCACTTTTTCAGGGGCGGAATACTGCAACCCCGCAGCCCCGGCAGTAACTGCCGAGAGTGCGAGGAGACAGAGTGTCATTGCATATTTTTTCATCTTGGAATTGTCTTGATTAGTGTTTTACAATTATCTTGCTTGTTGCCACAGCACCGCTCACTTCCACTTTCACGATGTATGCGCCTTGTGCAACTTCCGACACATTGAGCACATTGCCGGCTTTGCTTGCCACGAGTGTTCCGTCGGTAGCGTAAAGGCTGATGCTTTGGATGAGTGCATCGGCATTGGCTATAACATATTCGCTCGCAGGATTTGGATAGATGCTCAATCCGGCAATGGTGTTGGCATCTACACCACTCTCGTTGGCATAATAGTAGAAGTTGTCAAATTGAAGTTCACCTGCTGCGCCTTGCAATTTGTTCTTCTGCTCAACTACGATTCCTATAAGGCTGTAGTTTACACCGGTAGCGAGTGCGGTCGAAAGGTCGGCTGAGAGGCGTTGCCATGCGTAGAAATTGACATCGGCTGCAAGCGGAACTTGCTTGATATCCCCTTCTGCCTCAAACACTGCACACACGGTGTTGTTCGACAAATCTCCGAAGATATCAATGCCCACAACGTCTTTCGCGCTGAATGTGTTTGTTTCCACTGTGGGGATATTGAGGAACAATGTGCCTTCCCCCTCGCCAAATGTGTAGGTTACTTTCACAGCTTTGCCCACAGTGCCTGTTGCAGATGCTATTTTGGCTGTTGCGTCAACCGATTTATCGACGTTCACGGTGCAAGCGGTTGCATCTTCGAAGTCGAGGACGAGCACGCCTGTTTCGGGTGCGTTCTTGTAACTTTTGGCGGTGAATTTGGCTGTGTATGACTGCTCGAGTGTGATACCTTTCTTGTCTTGTACTTCTTGCGGAACATAGAATGTGTAGGTTTCACCCTCTTTAAGTGCAGTGGATATCGGGAGACGAACCCATCCGTAGGGTTCATCGTATGCACCGGCTTTGCGTTGGCGTGCATTCCACGAGAGCACGTTGCCTTGCGAGTCTTTCACTTGGAGTGTCTGGTTGATGTAGGTCATTGAAAGCGGACTGTCAACATTTATCATCACCGAAGGATTGTTGATGTCGATTACAGCACCTTCAGTTGGCCACATCGACAAGAGCGACATGTAATTGCGGTCGTTGGTCTTGAATGTGAAGACAAAGTCTTCTGCCATCTCCATTCCGCCTTGGTGTTGCGCGGTCTTGGCAAGTTTCACCGTGTAAAGGGTGTTTGTCTCGAGGGCTTCCGATGGAGTGAATGTGAGAGCGTAGTTGGCATCGCTCCAGGCAAATTTGCCGGGGACTGCCGGGGTTATCGAGAATGCTGCCTCGGTTGTGGCTGCATCCATATCCCAGTTGAATCGGAGGTTGATAGGTGTGTTGCACACAACGAGCTCGTCGCCTTCTTTCCACATCGGTGAGTACTCAACTACTTGAGGAGCGGTGTTGCGCACAAGCTTCATTGCCACGTTGGAATAAGACACCTTGTTTGCTGTCACTTCGACATCGAGTTCGGAATCGTAGTGGTCTGCCACCGAAGTCTTGATTTTGTATGAGCCGGGGGTGAGATTCTTGAAGAGATAGAAACCGTTTTCGAGTTGGTCGGTGGTGTATTCCTGCAAGGTGTTGCCGGCATTGTCGAGGAGTACGACTTTTGCACCGTTCATCGGAGCAAGTTTGTCTCTGTCGTATCTCACATAACTTACGTTGCGAAGGGCGCGGTCGTCATATACGACACCGGCGATGATTCCGGTCTTATCCACATCGGTAATCCCGAAGAATTCCTCGAATGCTTTGAGGAAGTGCCATGCCTCAAGCCACTTGAAGTCCATGTTCATGAGGCGATAGGTTTCGGGGATATAGTCGTGGAACGAACCTTCCGAGAGCACACCTTTCATAGCAAGTGTGCGGAGCACACCGAGACCCACCTTGTCGCCCCAACTGGTGTAGAACGACCAGTCGCCGCGCACATTTGTGTTTGTTGAGGTCCACACTGAGGAACCGTTCTCGAGAAGTTGCCCATCTGCGATTTGGGCGAATGTCTTCGCATCGGCAAACACCGGTTCGGAGTCATATCCGCGGAAGAATACCATCGGATAGTTCACTCTGGCTGTCGTACCTGTGGCGTTGCTGTGAATCGAGAGGAAGATGTCGGCGCCATAGTTGTTGGCGAGTGAGCAGATTGTGGAGAGACCGAGGTCGTCGTCGGTTGTGTTTGTAACACGAGACATCGCCACATTGTATCCGCGCTCTATCAACATATCGCGAAGGTACAAACCCTTATCGAGGTTGCTGTTCGATTCCCAGAATCCTTCCGGGTCTCCTTGAGTATAAGGTGCGATAACCACATTACGGTCGTCGGAATCATGACCGCCATGACCCGGGTTGATATAGATTTTGATATCTTGTGGCTTAATGGCAGAAGCGGTGAGTGCCATGAGTGCCAAAATTGAAACTGCGAGTATTTTTTTCATGATTATGCCCTCCCCTATTTTTCAATTGTGATGTTTAACAAAAACAAGCGGCCATCGATAGTGTTGTACACCACTTTTGAGCCATCGGCAGATGCCGAAGGATTGAATGTCATCGATATCGGCTTGGTGAGTTCTATGGTTTGTGAGCCATCGGCTTTAATCATGAGCACCTGTGAGGAATGGTATTGGTGGCCGTCATCGGTGGCGTTTTGCACTACCACATAGTCGTTGCCACACCATGCCGGCAACTCATATTTGCCGAGTGATGCCACGATGTTTCCTTTGAGGTCGCACACAAACACCCCCTTGCCGGCAGCCTGGAACAGGATGAGTTTGCCGTTAGGCGAAACCGATGCGGAAAGATATCCCGCATAGCAATCTACCGGGGAATAGGTCGAGACCTTGCCATCGACCGTTACTTGAAGTGTTGAGCCGGAAACCGCTACAGCCACGCGCTGCGATGCCACATTGCCGTAGGTCTTATCGGTGCGCATGAGTTTGGCTCCGGTGTAGCGTGCAGTTTGATATGCCACAGCACCATTCGGTGCGTAGTTCACACCAAGCACCATCTCGTCGCCCTTCTCGATTGTGGAAGTAACACCATCGGTGAAGCTATACACTTTCAATCCATGATTTACATCGGTATTGAATACGATTTGAGTTCCATCGGGGCTGATTTTGGGATTATACACCGATGTCTCCACTCCGCGCAACAATTGTTGGGGAGCACTTACTGTTACTGTCTGTGCCGACACAGTGAGCATCGATGCCAGACAAGCGAATAGAATCTTGTTTCTCATATAATTGTGTTATTTAATTATTACTTTGGTTGAAGTAGCGATGTTGTCGCCATTGATTGAAACGATGTACATTCCGGGGATTAGCGAAGACACATCGAGTGTCGCATTTCCGGCAGATAGGTCAACCGACGATTTGAGCACTTCTGCTCCGGCGAGGTTGGATACCGCTACCGAGGCGTTGTCGCATCCGTTGGCTGCGATGTGGAGCACGCCATCTGCAACAGGATTGGGATAAAGCACCACTTTGGCAGCAGCATTGAGTATGCCCTCCACGCTTCCGCCTTGCGGATACTGTGCATAGAAGCCGTTGAACTTTATGCTGTTGGCTCCGGTTGTTGCATTGCTTTTATCCACATAGAGAATTATCTTGTGGAGAGAAATGGGATACAAAGCGAGGTCGGAGGGGTCTCCAAGTGCTTCGATAGGCAGGTTGATGACAGTGCGTGTGCCTGCATTAACCGGTGTGGTATAATCCACCTTGTTGAGTGCTGTCATGCCGTTGGCACGCAGGTCGAATGATATCGATGTGAATGGGAGTGTTGATTCAAAGTCGATTACGACTGCCGATGGGATAGAATAGAATAGGATATCCTTGCTCATCTCGATAGTTGTGGAACGACCGCCCTTGTAGTTGAAATTGAGAGAACCGGTCTCGTCCCAGGCAAATCCCGATGCGATACTCGAGGAGAAGTTCCACCCGTCGGCTGTTACAGGGACAAATTCGCTTGGTGAGATTTCGACTGTTACTTCGGCACTATCCGAGAAGTCGCCAATAGTGCCTGTAATTGTAGTTTTGCCCTCTTTGAGGCCGCGAAGCACGCCATTTTCGTCTATCGAAACGATTGTGGGGTCTGCCACAGTCCATGCGATGTGGGCGGGATTGTAATTGTAGGTATTTGTGCCGATAGTAGCGGTAACTTCGACAGGATAATCGCGAGTGTTGTCAATGAGAAGATGCTTGATGCGTATTGCGATATCGGCATTGAGCACTGTCATTTCTTTGCTCACCGAAATACCGTTGTAGGTTGCTGTGAGCATCCCGGTGGCAGGTGTGCCTGAAGCGACAAATGAGCCTCCGTTGCAGGTGCCGATTGCTGCATCGCAGGAGAAAGTTACCCCTTGAAGGTTCTCATCGATGAGGTTGCCATACTTGTCATAACCGAGAACCACAGGCGATGATTCGGAATAAATGGGGGCAGAGAGGCGATAGTCGAGGAACTCGATGCGAGCCACTTCGGCTTCGGGCACTGCGGTAGAATAAATCATCCAGCCGTTGGCAACAGCGCGCGGAGTGCCCTCGGTGGTGCGGTTGACAATGCGGTCTTTGACAAACATCTGAGCGGAGCCTCCGGCATCCATTGTACAGAGATTCCAAGCACCGAGTTGCTTGATGATTTCGCACATCACGCGAGTGCTGCAACCTTTAGAGGTGCCATACACCGGGTCGGTGGACATATCAATTACTATCACGTAGAGAGTCTTACCATCTTGGCTCATGCCATAACCGGTACGGGAATAGACTTTGGAGTTGTAGGTTTCGGGGTTACCTTCGCTGAAATACTCGTTTCGGCTTGTTGGCTCTCCGTTGAGAAGCACAATTGCGTTGCCGGCTACTGCCTGTTGGATATTCGGGCGAGAGCCATCGGCGCATGTGTACCAGTAGTGATTCACCACAACTTCGTCGCCAACGGCAAGATTGTCGAGAAAAGTTTTGCCGGAGCCGCACCCCACAAGGCAGAGGTCATAATCACCGAGGGTGCCTGTATTTGCCGCGCAATCTTTCTGCACCTCTTTCACCACCACTTTCATGTCTTTATTGGTAGCCCATTCTGCACCATCGGCAAGTTGGCAATACACTTGAGTGTTTGTTTCCACAGTGTTGAAATTACGGGAGGTTCCAAAGAAAGAATTGAACATTGCAATCTGGTTTTCGCGGGCAATCATGTTCACTTGGTTGATTTCGGCAGAACCGGATGCGGAAGTAACAGTTCCTTTCCACTCCATCGACTCAATCCAGAGTTTTTTGTCGGTGTCGATAGATACAACACCGGAAATCTGCCCCTTTCCGAGCCATTGGTCGGTGGTTTCGTTGGTATTTGTAATGATTTTTCCGTTGCGCAAATCGGCACCGAAAGGTGTTCCTTTCATATATGTTGACCAGGGATTCTCGGTTGTACACCAGAAATTGGCGTTAGCACCTGCGATGGCAACATGCCCCTCGTAGGTTTGACGAGCGGCTTGCGACACAAGTCCTTCGGTACCCTGGGCAAGATTGTCGTGGGCAAGAGTTGTCTCAACAGTATTGTAGGGATTGTTCAAGTCCACCTTCAAGATATTGAAATTCAGCGGATAATCGGGGAGGCGGTAGCGCTGGTAAAGCACACCGGGACCAATCTCTTTGCTGATAAGCACATTGGCAGAATACTCTGTTTCACCGATAACAAATGTTTCTTGGGCATTAGTCGGCAAGAAAATAGCCGCAAGGGCTAATAGAGATAATAATCTTGCTTTCATATTTGGTAAATTTAGTGATATTAATTCGTTGCAAGTTAATTTTTAGTGTTTTAGGACCGTCATCCATGGAAGTGTGTAACCATTCATGGCAGTAAGTCTTGACGTAACACAATTTTATGCAATATTCGCAAAAAAATGTGATATGCACAACTTTTCGAGCAAAAAAATAGTCAAAAACATTTAATGCAAGTGAAATAAATATCTAATAGAATCATTGAAGTTGCATATTGGGGATAATATGACTAATTTTGCGATATGTAACCAAAATTTCTATGAGTCAATCAGTTTATTTGCAATCCAAGCCTCGATATGAGGTGCTTGACGGACTACGAGGTGTCGCAGCCATGATTGTCTTGGCATTTCACTTGTTTGAGACCTACGCCGGCGGCAACCATATCAATCAAATTATCAATCACGGCTATCTCGCTGTGGATTTCTTTTTCGTTCTTTCGGGCTTTGTGATAGGCTATGCCTACGACGACAGATGGGACAAGATGTCGCTCGGGGCATTTGCCAAGCGGCGCCTCATCAGGCTCCACCCCATGCTTGTAATCGGCTCGATTTTCGGCGGTGCGCTATACTATTTCGGCGGCTGTGATGTGTTTCCTATTATAAACTCGACAAGTTGGGAGAAAGTGGCATTGGTAACGCTGCTGGGATGCCTGCTAATTCCCACCCGAGGGAGTCTCGACATCCGCGGATGGACGGAAGGGTATCCGTTGAACGGCCCGGCGTGGTCGCTTATGTTTGAATATATTGCAAATGCGCTCTACGCACTGATATTCAGACATATTGGCAAGATTTTATTAGGAATATTCGTATTCGGCTTTGCCATTCTCACCGTATTGCTCACAATGAATATCGACTTGTGGGGATTCTTGGCTTCGCGACAATCGCTTGCCTACACTGTGATTGGAGGCTGGAGCATTGAACCCGACCAACTTTATGTGGGATTTTCAAGACTTCTATATCCATTCTTCGGAGGACTGCTGCTGTCGAGGATTCGGTTTAAGATTAAGCTGAGAAACGGCTTCGTTTGGTCGGCAGTGATAATCACCGCGTTGCTTGCAATGCCATTTGCAGGTACGGAAACGGTGCAGTGGACCAACGGCTTGTATGAAGCAGTGAGCATCATTCTTATCTTCCCGCTGATAGTCGCCATTGGTGCCGGGAGCAGTGAAATGGGAGCCAAGACATCCCGTGTGTGCAAATGGCTGGGCGAAATCTCATTCCCACTCTACATCACACATTACCCGCTGATATACCTGCAGACGTCGTGGGCATTAAGCAATCCCGATGCGCCCACATCGACTTGCGTGTGGGTGAGTGTCTCGGTGTTTGTGGTTGCAGTGGCGATAGCCCACGCAATGTATCACCTATACGACGTCCCCGTGAGAGCGTGGCTCAAAAAGAAACTGTTCAAGTAACCCCAAAAAGGCTATGTCTTTATCATTTACTTTGTAATTGATCTCAAACTCAATATATTGTGTTCCCATCGGATTGATATCAATAAAATAAATGGCACTATTTTCCACAATGAGTGAATCTTGAACAATAGATTTCCCGTTGTATGTTTTAAGTACCGAACGGCTATCTGCATTACATACCTGAACCGAGATTGTTGGCATCAGCCAATGTGCTGCGCCCTATTTTGAAGGTTATGCCGAGGTGCGCCAGCTTGTGCGTCTCG
>SFER01000212.1 GCA_004557195.1 Bacteroidales bacterium
ATTCATCTGCATGCTGGCGCTACAGTGGTACTACGACCTAAGTGAACGTCTCAAAAAAGCGGATCTAAGCAACCGCTACGCGCCGATGGACATAGTGCGTAGCCTAAGCCGCGTCCGCACAGTGAGGGTAGAGCGAAAATGGGTTCTCGCCGAAGTGATGAAGAAAGACCGACAGCTCGTCGAAGCCGCCGGCCTGGATATTACGCCCGATAGAGGGATTTTATAGATTAATTGATTCATAATAATTGGTTCTGATTGAGGCGCGATCCTTTGGGTTGCGCCTTTTTGCGATAGTAATTGTGGTGTTGTAACAGGTGAAAAGTGGCGGAATAATTTTGTGGGTGGAGATGAATGATGTAACTTTGCAAAAAATAGACGCAGAATTATGGAAAAATTCAGATTGCCGGCGGAATGGGAGCCTCAAGAAGCGGTTTTGCTTGCTTGGCCCGATGAACACACCGACTGGAATTATATACTTGACGAGGCTCAACTCTGTGTGGGGCAGATTGTTGACCGCATTACGCGATATGCCCGCGTTGTCCTTATCACACATCGCACTGCACCGGAGTTGTCTCGATATATATCGCATCTCGAGCGTGTTACGCTTGTGGATGTGCCGTACAACGACACCTGGGCTCGCGATTTCGGTCCCATTACTCTCACCGATGATAATGGTAGCTTCCGTAGTCTCGATTTTATGTTCAATGGCTGGGGGTTGAAGTTTGCAGCCGACAAAGACAACCAAATCACCTCGCGTCTCCATCGCATTCTCGATTTCAAATCCCAATATGTCAACAAGCGGGGCTTTGTGCTTGAAGGTGGCTCGATAGAGAGCGATGGCGATGGAACAATCCTCACAACATCCACTTGCTTGATGAAAGGAAACCGCAACGATGAAATGTCGCTTGCCGATGTTGAGGCATACCTGAAATCTGCGTTTAATGCCCACACAGTGTTGTGGCTTGAACATGGAGAGTTGGCAGGTGATGATACCGATGGGCACGTGGATACTCTTGCGCGTCTTGCTCCCGGCAAAACCATAGTGTATGTGGGTGCGGATGCCGATGATACCGACAATGGCAGCGAACTTGCCGCTATGGAGGCGGAATTGAAGATAATGGCTGAAAAATATGGTTATCGGCTTGTGTCGCTTCCGAATCCCGATGCAATATACGACGAAGACGGGTTGAGACTTCCTGCAACCTATGCCAACTTCTTGATTATTAATGGCGCTGTGATTATGCCGGTGTATGGGCAGCCGGAGAATGACGCAATAGCCATTGAATCGATAGCAAGTGCTTTCCCCGGTTACATCATTGAGACTGTGGATTGCAATGCCCTTATTAAACAACATGGCTCGCTGCATTGTGTAACAATGCAGTTGCCGGAAAAATCGATAAGATTATGAAAACATTAAAGATAGGTATTATTCAACAGGCAAACAGTGCCAATATCGCCGACAATCGCAGTCGGCTCATTGCTAAAGTGAAAAATCTCGCCTCTCGCGGGGCTGAACTTGTCGTTCTGCAAGAACTGCACGACTCCTTGTATTTCTGCCAGACCGAGGATACTGCCAAATTTGATTTGGCGGTGAAAATACCCGGCGAGGTAACCGATATCTATGGTGAAGTGGCTCGTGAATATGGTGTGGTTCTTGTTACATCGCTATTTGAGAAGCGTGCTGCCGGGTTGTATCACAATACGGCTGTGGTGTTTGAGAAAGATGGTTCGATAGCAGGAAAATACCGCAAAATGCACATCCCCGACGACCCCGCATATTATGAAAAATTCTATTTTACACCCGGCGACCTCGGTTTTTCGCCCATTCACACATCGGTGGGAACACTTGGTGTGCTTGTGTGCTGGGATCAGTGGTACCCCGAGGCTGCACGACTCATGGCATTGAAAGGTGCCGAAATCCTTATCTATCCCACAGCAATCGGCTATGAGAGTAGCGACACCCAAGAAGAACAGGAGCGCCAGCGCAATGCTTGGATTACAGTCCAGCGCGGTCATGCCGTAGCCAACGGGCTTCCTGTGGTGGCTGTAAACCGCACCGGTCATGAAACCGACCCTTCAGGTCAGACCAACGGCATTAGTTTCTGGGGTAGCAGTTTCGTGGCAGGACCTCAAGGCGAATTTCTATTCCAAGCTCCGAAAGATGAGGAGACCGAAGCGATTGTGGAGATAGACATGGCTCGATGTGAAAATGTGCGCCGCTGGTGGCCATTCCTTCGCGACCGCCGTATCGACTTTTACGGTGATTTGCCGCGCCGATTTATTGATTAATGGCGCGGCATAAATATAGCCCGATTAGAATGTAAAGTGCAATTGAATCCTCAATCCGCTTAAATCTACCCCCGGAGTATCGCGGTAGGTGAGCCTCCACACATAATCAAGGCGTAGGAAGGTGAAAATATTGTCGATACCAACGCCACATTCCATGTAGGGAATCTTATCCATAGGTCGGCAGTGTGTGTCGTATGGGAACCGATAGAGGTCGTTGTTGAATTGGGGATTGTTTCTGTCTTTGAGAGAGCCATACAAGCCGCGGAACGATACTACCTCGCGCAATTTAAGATATTTGATGAGTGGCAAGCGGTTGAACAATGCGCCATTTGCCCAGTAGGTGAGGTCCCAACTGAGGTATTGGTCGTTGGCAAATTCCATTGCATTCATCAAAGAGAAAGACTCCGGTTGCACGGTGTATGATAGGTTGGCATTTGGGAGCAAGAGGTGGGGGTAGGGCACTTCGCTCCAGATTTTTGCCCCCTTGAGAATAATGTCGGTGTATCCGAATGCCGAGAACCAGAACCTTTTCTGGATGCTCAATTCCGTCTTGTTTACGGTGTATTTAGAGCCTAAGAACCCCTTGGGCATATAGGTGTGTTTGAGTGTGAACACCGGAGCGTCGAGGTTGATAGGATAGCGCATTGTCTTAGACTGATAGAACTTCTCTCCC
>SFER01000020.1 GCA_004557195.1 Bacteroidales bacterium
TGCGGTCGAGATAGTCGGCCACCGCCTGCTGCTGCATCTTCCAATAAAATTACTGATAATGTGTTCATATTACTTGCTTTTTATTGATTAGTATTCTTATTTTTTAATCACCTTTTCGGCACGGAGATGCTTAACCACGCTGCTCATAATGCCATTGATATAGTTGCCACTACGCGGCGAGCTATAGGATTTTGCTATCTCGATATACTCGTTCATTGTAACGGTAACCGGGATGAGTGGATAGTTGATAATTTCGGCAATCGCTGTGAGCATAATCACACGGTCCATCAAAGCGATGCGCTCCACATCCCATGCCTCTGTTTTCACAAAGCGGTCGATGAGGCTGTTATACAAATTGTAGTTTTTATCCACATAAGAAAGCAATTCAAATCCAAACTTGGCATCCTGCTCATCTTTGAATTGAGGAGAGAAAGTTTGCTCCTGCCCTTCGCCCCAGCGCTTTAATGTTTTGATAAAGAAAGCACCGATGGTGGGGAGGTCATCGTTCCAATAAACCGACTTGTTTTCAATCATCTCCATGAAGCCTTCGTCCTCAAGCACGATATTTATCATCACATTGCGCCAAAATTCGGTGTCGGTGGCGAAATCGGTGTTAGCAAGCGCCATATATTCGGCATAAATGTCGCTGTTGAGAATCTTGTCGAGGATTACGCGAGCATACACATCATCTTGCCATGAGATAGTTTCCAAGTCGGCAGTTGACAAGTTGTTCAAGAAATAATTATATGCCTCATTCCCCCTGATAGCCTCGATAAACTTGTTGTCGATGAATCGGGTGTCGGGATTTAACTCCTCGGCAGTGGGAAGATACTTGTTCTTAGCGGCATCGAGACGCAACTCTTGAATACGTGTCAAATCGGACATAAACTTAAACAGGGCAAAATATAATTGATATGCCTTGTCCATGCTGTCATCGAGTTTTGATTTCACCTCGACAATAGATAAGTCGTTACGGGTGAGCATATAAGAATAAAGAATTTGCACCACCTTTATTCTTATTAAGATTCTATTTATCATCTTTTATTCTATTTTCTTATGCAAAGTTACTACAAAATGCGCTCACAATCAAATGAAACGCACAAAAACTAAAATAATGTGCCTTGAGGAGATGTCTATTCGACAACGAGCCCGGAGTTAATGCGCTGTCGCACAACCTCATAAATCATAATTCCGGCAGCAACCGACACATTTAGCGAACTAATGTTGCCAAATTCGGGAATTGCGGCAAATGAGTCGCACATCTTGAGCACATCATTTGAAATGCCTTTATCTTCGGCGCCCATAACCACAGCCACCGGAGAGGTGTAGTCGATTGTGGTATAGTTAACAGCGCCTTTTTCCGAAGCACCTACGATTGTGCATCCGCTCTCTTTAAGCATTTTCACAGCCGAGAGAATGTTCTTCTCGCGGCACACCGGGAGGTGCATTAGTGCACCAGCCGAAGTTTTTATAGCATCGCCATTCACGCTCACGCTGTTGCGCTCGGGAATTACAATGGCATCGACACCGGCACACTCGCATGTGCGAGCAATCGCGCCGAAATTGCGCACATCGGTGATTCCGTCAAGCATCACGATAAAAGGTAGCGAACCTTGCTCGTAGAGCGACGGGAGCAGGGTGTCGAGACTGTGGTAAGACACAGGCGACAGGAGGGCAAGCACACCTTGATGATTCTTTCGTGTGATGCGATTGATTTTCTCAACCGGCACACGCTGCACTATCACATTCTTCTCGCGTGCGGCTCTAAAAAGGTCGTCAGCCATATCGCTCGACAAGTCTTTCTTAATCAGCACTTTGTCGAATTCTTTACCTGCCTCTATTGCCTCAATCACGGCACGCAGTCCAAAAATATATTCGTTTTTTTCCATATCAATTATTTAATTTTGAGAAGCGACTTGGCATTCTCGATTGCAGCAGAGTTGTTGTTGCCTGTTCCGAGCATACCGGCAATTTCAAGGACCCGTTCATCGGTAGAAAGCTGTTTTATGCTCGTAACCGTGGTGTCGGGAGTGTCGCTTTTGAATACCTTATAGTGATGAGCACCCAGCGCAGCCACCTGCGGCAAATGGGTTATTGCCATCACCTGCATCTTCCCGGAGATATCACACATCATCTCGCCCATTCGATTGGCGATGTTGCCCGAAACACCGGTGTCTATTTCATCAAATATAATAGTGGGCATCTGCATCGAGCGAGCGATGAGTGTCTTCACGCACAGCATGATACGAGAGATTTCGCCACCAGAAGCGGTTTTGCCCAACGGAAGCAACTGCTGGTTTTTATTAAATGAGAAGAGAAAACACACATGGTCGGCGCCCGAAGATGTGAAATCACAATCTTTGAACTCGACTTCGCACCTGATATTTTCCATTCCGAGGGGTTTGGCGAGTTCCAAAACCATATCGCGGAATTTCACGGAAGCATCGCGGCGCGATTTTGTCAATTTTTGAGCGGCAACGCGTAGCGCGGCAAGCGACAAATCGAGTTGCTTGCGCTTCTCTTCGAGTTCGGCATCGGAATTGTCCACTTCGGCAATCATTGCAGCAAATCGCTCACGGATAGCCACAAGAGCATCGCCGCTATCGACATTGTGCTTCTGCTTGAGCGTGAAAATTGTGTTAAGTCTCTCATTTACACGCTCCAACTCCTCGGGATTGTCGTTCACCGAATCGTTGATTTCCGACAAAGTGTCGTAGATGTCTTTCATCTCGAGATAAGCGCTTTCGGCACGCTGCGACAGCGCGGCGGTATCCGACACAAGGTGAGACATCGATGTCAATTGTTTCACAAGTTGCTTGAGTTGCTGGAGGAGAGCGAGCTGCTCATCGTTTTCGAGCATAAAGCAAGCCTCGGCAATTCCGGTCTTTATCTCGTTGACATTCGACAGGCGCACCTGCGCCTCGTCGAGTTCCTGCTCCTCCCCTATTTTGAGATTCAGACGGTCGAGTTGCTCAAGTTGGAAACGTATGTAGTCTTCGTCGGCACGATTTGCAGCAAGACGTTTTTCGGTGGCTTCAAAATCGCGTCGAGCAGCGACATAATCGCGGTAGGCTGATGTGTAGGCATCGAGCAACGAAGTGTTGGCGGCAAAATTGTCGATAATTTGCAATTGGTAGCCATCATCGGCAAGCAACAGATTGTTGTGCTGCGAATGAATATCCACCAAATGTATGGCAAGTGCCCTCAACTGTGCAAGCGACACCGGAGAATCGTTGACAAAAGCACGCGAACGCCCATTTGGGAGAATCTCACGGCGAAGGATGCACAACTGCGGGTCGTATTCGAGGTCGTTCTCGTCGAACACGCGCTTAAGATCGTAATCCGCTATGGAGAAATGCGCCTCCACCACCGATTTACGCGAGACATCGCGCACACTCCTCGAATCGCTACGTTCACCGAGTATCTGCATCAATGCGCCGAGGATAATCGACTTTCCGGCACCGGTTTCACCGGTAATCACACTGAAACCGTTCTCGAAAGAGATTTCCATCGAGTCGATTAGCGCATAGTTATTTATTGATAGAAAAGACAACATAATGTGATTAGTTGGTCTTGCTTACTGTTTTAATCTTCTGCAAGCGGTCGTTTTCGGTTGGATAAAGAGGATAAAGGAGTTCATACACTTTTTCTTTCTCAACACTGCCCGCTTTGGAGTAGATATTTACAAGTTCGTCGAGTTTAGAGTCTTTGAAAATTGATAACCCCACGCTCATAGGCGCCACGTCATATACTCCCTTAAGCAACTCGATGCATTGAGTAACGGTAGCGCGCCCTTTATCCACGCTCAAAGCCATTTCATCGAGCCCTTTGCGGTGATACTGATACAGGATATCACGGAGCGCCGAGGTGGTTTTATCGGTGTAGGCACTCAGCACAGCCGAACGGTTTTTCGTATCCTCAAATGCCTTCCACCCTTTTTCGCCCGAACTTTGAGCCATCTGCACCACAGCAGCGGCTTTTTCGTAGTAGAAATCGCCACCGGAAGGTGAGAAACTGTCGAAATCGAGGGCAAGGATAAGATAGCAATAGAAATTGAGTATTGCCGTAAGATTGCTCTCCATTGTGGTCTCAGAAAAAACGAGAGGCTCGTTTTCTTGATAGGTAAATTCCACCTTGGAGTCTTTGAAGTTGAACAACGTGGTGGTGTAATTGCTGTTATACACCGGGCGCGATGACTGCACCTGCAAGTCGCCGGTCATAATATTGTTGTCATAGGAGGCAATCGTGAAGAAAAGACGACATTCTATCTTTTCGTTTGCCATAAACTGGGCATTGCCCCACTTGTTGGTGTTGACATAGTCGGCGATGGCACTTTCGAGGGTCTTGAACACCTCTTTGCTCACATTCTGCACCTTGTCGCTATTAATCTCGACCTTGCAGTTGAGTTCCTGCGCCGAAATGTCGAAGTGGCACATTACCGCCACCACCAGCATTGTTAAGAGCAACGACACATTTTTCATAATAGTTCCGATAAATAATCCACAATATCTTTTGCTACTTCGGTTTTAGGCTTGTTGCCATATTTCACACAATCTCCATTGCTACCAATAATAGTAATGGTGTTGTTGTCGGTGGCAAAACCGGAATTGGCGTCACGCAGAGAGTTGAGAACGATGAAATCGAGATTCTTGCGACGCAATTTCTCCCGGGCGTTCTCCATTTCGTTGTCGGTTTCGAGAGCAAACCCCACAAGCAGTTGCTTTGCGCTTTTTCTCGAGCCGAGTGTAGCGGCGATGTCGGGATTCTTTTTGAGGTTAATCGACGGAATTTCGGAATGTTCGCGCTTGATTTTCACATCGCTTACATTATCGACATAATAGTCGGCAACCGCGGCACACATCACAGCGGCATCGCACTTGTCGAACCACTCCTCACATGCAGCAAGCATCTGTCGCCCGCTCTCCACCTTCACCACTTGAACAGGCATCGATGGCGATACCGACACCGGACCGCTCACGAGCACCACTTCGGCGCCTCGGCGAGCACATTCGTCGGCTATAGCATAGCCCATCTTTCCCGATGAATAATTGCCGATGAAACGAACAGGGTCGATTTTCTCATAGGTTGGACCGGCGGTAACCATTATCCGCTTCCCGGCAAGAGATTGCTCGGTGGTAAAATAGCGTTCAATCACTTCATAGATTCGCTCCGGCTCCTCCATACGCCCTTTTCCGACAAGATGACTTGCCAACTCGCCCGATGCAGGTTCGATTATGTGGTTGCCATAGGATTTAAGTTTTTCTATATTGGCAACAGTCGATGGATGCGCCATCATGTCAAGGTCCATTGCCGGGGCAATGAACACCGGAGCCTTGGCAGAGAGATATGTGGTTACGAGCATATTGTCGGCTATTCCGTTTGCCATCTTCCCTATTGTGCAGGCAGTTGCAGGAGCAATCACCATTGCGTCAGCCCACAGACCGATATCCACATGGCTATTCCAGCTGCCGGTATTTGCTGTGAAGAATTCGCTTATCACCGGTTTCCCGCTCAGAGCCGAGAGAGTAACCGGGGTAATAAACTCGCGTGCGGAAGGGGTCATCACCACCTGCACCTCGGCACCGTTTTTCACAAACAAGCGCAATAGAGATGCGGCTTTATAGGCAGCAATGCCTCCCGTAATGCCCAATACTATGTGCTTCCCTTTCATCATTGGCTATTTCATTCCCAATTTGATGTTGGTCAATACCTTCTTTGTGTTCAGAGGGAAATCGCCCTGCATCATCCAACTGTAATAGCTGGGGTCGCGACGCAAAACATCCTCAACAAGCATCCCTTTGTATTTGCCAAAGTTGAAAACAGGCTGTTTCTTGTCGTTATAGACAATGCGACCTGCGAAATCGGCATTCTTGGTAAATGAGGAGAATGTGCTGAGGAACTCCACATCGTTTTGCAACGATGGATAGCGGTCGAGCTGCGCCTTGAGCACCTCATAGGTTGCAGCAGTGTCGGCAGATGCGGCATGAGCGTCCTTGAGCTCCTTACCGCAATAGAAACGATAGGCTGCTTCGAGGGTGCGCTGCTCCATCTTGTGGAAGATTGTCTGAACATCGATAAATTTGCGCTTACCAAAGTCGATTGTGCAGTCGCAGCGGAGGAATTCCTCGACAAGCAATGGAATGTCGAAACGGTTGCTGTTGAATCCTGCGATATCGCATCCTTCAAAAACGCGTTCCAATTCTTTTGCCACCATCTTGAATGTGGGGCAATCTTTAACATCCTCGTCGGTTATGCCATGCACAGCCGTTGAAGTCTCCGGGATGTGCATTTCGGGGTTGATGCGATAGGTGCGTGTCTCCTCCTTGTGATTGGGATACACCTTGATATACGACAATTCGATGATTCGGTCGCGCGACACATCGACACCGGTTGTCTCGAGGTCGAATATAATGAGTGGATTTTTGAGATTCAGTTCCATAGCGCAAGATTATAGAATCATTGGCATTATCACGATAGTGTTATCCTCGTTCTCTTTTTGTTCGAGCGGTGTGAACACACCGGGACGCGACGGGTCGCTGAGGTGCACCTCGATAGTGTCGTGGTCGATATTTCCAAGCACTTCTATCATGCGGGCATAGTGGAAACCTATTTCCATAGGTTCGCCATTATAGTCGCAGGAGATAGACTCCTTGGCAGATGTTGACACATCGATATCCTCGGCGGTGAGGATTACATTATTCGGCTCGAGACGGAATTTCACGAGACCGCCAACGGTTGCAAACACGCCCACACGTTTCACAGCATTGAGCAAGCACATGCGGTCGATGGTTACAATATACGGGTTGCTTTGCGGAATTACCGAGTTATAATTGGGGTAACGGCCCTTGATGAAGGTGCAATTGAGTTCGAAATCGGCGGTTTTGAATGTCGCACTGCCTGAATCGATGGTAACGCTCACCTCCTCATCGTTTTTGGGAAGGAAACTTTCAAGAATCGAAGCAGGCTTTGCCGGCAACACAAACGAAGCTGTTACATCGGGCTTGAGGTTGGTGTTGATATATCTCACCAATTTGTGCATATCCGAAGCCACGAATGTGATTTTATCGGGAACAAGATCCCAATACACACCCATCATCACCGGACGAATATCATCGGTGGCAACCGCAAACAAAGTGTGGCTAATACCGCTCAAAACATCTTTGGCAGGGAGTGTAAACTTCTTCACTTCCTCCTCTGTAACGAGTTTTTCGGGGAAATCTCGACCATTAAGACCTACGAAATTATAGTTACCATTCTGATAATCGATATTTATCTCATAGTTCTCCTCATTGATTTCGAATGAGAGGTTTTGGTCGTTCATCCCTTTGAGCACATCGAGAATATTTTTCACTTTGATGGCAAAACTGCCGTTGCCTTCTGCCTCCTCAACTTCAAAATGAGTTGTGAGAGTGTTTTCCTGGTCGCTACCTGTTACAGTGAGCACACCATTTTCGAGGTCGAATAAGAAATAGTCTAAAATTGCAATGGCATTCTTAGAATTAACGACCTTGCTCACAGCAGACAAACGTGAGAGCAACGCCTTGCTTGATACTACAAATTTCATATTTTTTTATTTTTAATTATTTATTTCAAATCGGTTAAAGACATTTTGCGTCTTAATATGCAAAGTTAATGAAAAAAGTCGTAAAAACAAAGCCATTTTAAATATTTTCCCCACTTTAATTTTTATTACGAGATTATTATTGCAGCAAACAAATGAGAAAGGGAGGACAACGCCAACCCGGACGATCCTCCCTTGTATCATAACAATGTGGGAATTACCAGATTACAACACGGTTTTCGGGTGCGAGCCACATCTTGTCGCCTTCGTGTATCGAGAAAGCCTCGTAGAATGGCGCGATGTTGCGGAGTGCAGCATTCACACGCCAGCGACCCAGTGAGTGGGGGTCGGTTTTTGTGCGGCGCACAATCTCGGCATCGCGGATATTTCCTGCCCACACATTGGCATAAGCGAGATAGAAACGTTGTGCCGGAGTGAATCCATCGATTTTCACATTGCTCTGACCTTGAGGGGTTTTCATAAATGCCGAGTAGGACACGCGCAAGCCGCCCTGGTCGGCGATGTTTTCACCGAGGGTGAAATCGCCATTGGCATGGAGGTCGTCGATAACAACGATATTGCTATATTGAGCGGAAAGCACCGATGTGAGTTTTTTGAAGTTTTCGGCATCGGATTCGCTCCACCAATCTTTCATATTTCCGTTCTGGTCGAAATTGCGGCCTTGGTCGTCAAATCCGTGAGTCATCTCATGGCCAATCACCACGCCGATTGCGCCATAGTTGGAAGCATCATCGGCATCTACATCGAAGAATGGTGCTTGAAGGATACCTGCGGGGAAGCAGATTTCGTTGGTCGATGGGTCGTAATAGGCATTGACGGTTTGAGGAGTCATCCCCCATTGGTCTTTATCCACACGCTCGCCATATTTGCTCAACTGGTAAGCCGACTCAAAGCGGTAAGCGCGCTCGATATTAGCCCAGTAGCTCAATTTCGGGTCGATTTCGATACCTGTATAATCGCGCCACTTATCGGGATAGCCGATTTTCACGGTAAACGCATTGAGTTTGACAAGCGCATTGATTTTTGTCGATTCGCTCATCCACGGAAGTGAGGCGATGTGCTCACCAAGACTAATTTTGAGGTTGTTGACGAGTTTCATCATACGCTCTTTTGAGCCTTTGGCAAAGTATTTGGCAACATAGAGTTCGCCCACAGCCTCGCCGAGGAGCGAATTAGGCACTCCGAGAGCACGTTTCCATCGCGGTTGCTCCTCCTTCTTACCCGAGAGTTCCTTGCCAAAGAAGTCGAACGATGCGATGCGGAAATCGTCGCTGAGGTATTCTGCGGCTGTTCCGAGGTAGGTGTATGCAAGATAGTCTTTGATTTCCTGGTCTTTGAGTGTTGTAAACATCTCGTTCACCTTGGCAATCGAAGCAAGTTGCATCACAACGACATTCTTAACATCTTTCAAACCGAGACCCGAGAAATACTCATCCCAATTGATGTTGGGGTAGTCGGTTTTGAGTTGCTCGAGCGAACGCACATTATATTGTGCAGAGTAGTCGCGCAATTCCACATTCGACATTGACACCTGTGCGAGTTCAGTTTCGATTTTGAGCACTGTCTTTGCCACACGCTTGGCATCTTTGGCTTTGTAGCCGGCGAGAGTGAAAATCTTCTCGATATAAGCCACATATTTCTCGCGCAATTTCTTGTCGTTGTCTCCGTTGAGGAGATAGTAATCGCGGTCGCCCATTCCGAGAGACGCTTGTGCGAGATAGAAAGTGTTCACATTGCTGTCCATCAAATCGCCCATCACAGCGCAATCGAAGAACAAGTGTTCCACCGAGACATGGGCATCGGCAACCATCTTGGTGAGGTCGGCACGCTTCATCGAGTTGATTTTCGCAAGAGCCTCGAGCACCGGAGCAGCGCCTTCGTTGTTCAGGCGCACGCTGTCCATTCCGAGGCGGTAAAGGTCGGAAACCTTCTGCCCTACACTTCCGTATTCGTGTGTCTGAGCCACAAGCGAGGCAAAGAGCTCTTTAAGTTGCAAGTTATTGTTTTCTCTAAGGGCATCAAAAACGCCGTAGCGCGCATATTCATCGCCAAGCGGATTGGCCTTCATCCAGCCACCGCAAGCATAGTCGTAGAAGTCTTCACCCGGAGCAACCGAGGTGTCGAGATTGGCGGGATTAACCCCCGCATTGCATTTTGTTTCGGCATTCATTGCCAATGGTAATAAAGCCATAACTAATAATACTAATGATAACTTTTTCATTTACATTTGTTATTTTAATTCTGGATCTTTTCAAGTAGAGTTTCTTGCTCGGTGGTGGCAAGTTCCCACACACTCATGGCATTTTCAAGCGCCTTGCGCGTATCGGTGTATTTTGTGAGCGTGGCTTCATCGCTCGCGCCTGCCGAGATAGCGGCTTCCACTTCGGCAAGTGTATTTTCAAGACGCTCCACCTCAGCCTCCGCCTCGGCTACTGCCTTAGCGGCTTTGCGAAGAATTTTTTCCTGTTCTTTTTGCTCGGCGTAGGAGAGTTTGCGTGCCGTTTTAGCCTCAGTAGCCGCCGATGGTTGTGCAGCATCTGCTTTCTTGCCGGCATCGCTCATCTCTATCTCGCGCAGAGATTCCATTTTTTTGTATTCGAGGAAATCATAGATGCCACCAAGATGCTCGCGCACCTTCCCGCCACCAAATTCATACACTTTCTCCACGAGACCATCAAGGAAATCGCGGTCGTGCGACACAACAATCACAGTGCCGGTGAAGTCTTTAATGGCTTGCTTGAGCACATCTTTGGTGCGCATATCGAGATGGTTGGTAGGCTCATCTAGGATGAGAAGGTTAACAGGCTCAAGGAGCAATTTAATCATTGCAAGACGCGTTTTCTCGCCCCCCGAAAGCACTTTCACCTTCTTGTCACTCGCCTCGCCACCAAACATAAACGCGCCGAGGATGTCGCGTATCTTTGTGCGTATATCGCCCACTGCCACATGGTCGATGGTGTCAAACACCGTGATTTCGCCATCGAGCAGTTGGGCTTGATTTTGAGCAAAATATCCTATTTTTACATTATGACCTATCTTGAGCGTGCCGTCAAAAGGAATCTCGTTCATGATACACTTCACCATGGTGGATTTTCCCTCGCCGTTTTTGCCGACAAAAGCCACTTTTTCGCCACGCTTGATGGTGTAATCCACCCCGCTGAACACGAGGTGGTCGCCGTAGCTCTTGGCAACACCTTCGGCAATCACCGGATAGTCGCCCGAACGTGGAGCAGGTGGAAAACGAAGGTTTATGGCGCTATTATCCACCTCATCAACTTCGATACGCTCGATTTTCTCGAGTTGCTTGATGCGGCTCTGGACCTGCACCGACTTCGTCGCCTTGTAGCGAAACCTTTCGATAAACGCTTCGGTGTCCTGAATCTGCTTCTGCTGGTTCTGATAGGCACGCATTTGCTGCTCTACCCTCTCCTTGCGCAGTTCTACAAATTTGGAATAGTTTACGCTATAGTCGTAAATTTTGCCACAAGAAATCTCTATTGTGCGGTTTGTTACATTGTCGATAAAGGCACGGTCGTGCGACACAAGCACCACTGCCTCTGCCTTGGTTTTCAAGAAGTTTTCAAGCCACTGGATTGACTCGATGTCGAGGTGGTTGGTCGGCTCGTCGAGCAACAACACATTGGGGCGTCGAAGGAGCAGTTTTGCCAATTCCACACGCATTCGCCATCCTCCGCTAAACTCCGAGGTGGGACGATTGAAATCGCTTCTTAAAAAACCGAGACCGATGAGGGTTTTCTCCATCTCCGCCTCACAGTTTTCGCTTCCGAGCATTGCTACATACTCAGTGAGGTGTGTCATCTTGTCGATGAGCGCCTTGTAACCGTCGCTATCGTAATCTGTGCGCTGCTGCAACTCCAGGTTCACATCGTCGAGTTGCTGTTTCAATCGGTTGATATTCTCAAACGCAAGACGAGTTTCTTCGATGAGTGTACGCGAGTCGCTCAGCACCATCTGTTGCGGTAGGTAGCCGATGACGATGTCGTTAGCCACCGAAACCACGCCCGAAGTGGGCGATTGCAACCCTGCTATTATCTTCAGCATGGTGCTCTTGCCCACTCCGTTTTTGCCCACAAGGGCTATGCGGTCTTTTTTGTTAATTACATAACTAACATTGTCAAACAGCGATTTGCTGCTAAATTCTACCGATAGGTTTTGTATTGAAATCATATACTAACTTTAATACTCATCCCACGACTTTATTTCGATGTCATCGAGGCTTAACCCGGTGAACGCATCGATGAATGTCGATGCCAAACGTGCATTGGTGAGCAAAGGGATGTTCAAATCGATGGCTGCACGTCTGATTTTGTATCCGTTGGTCAACTCGGTGCTCGAAAGATTCTTGGGGATATTCACCACAAGGTCGATTTGCTTCTTGTGGAGCATTTCAAGTGCCTGTGGCTGCATGTCGCCTTCGCTCGGCCAATAAACCTTGACGGCAGGAATGCCGTTTTCGGTGAGATAGCGGTGCGTTCCGCCGGTGGCATACAAGGCATACCCTTTCTCATAGAGTCGATGAGCGGCATCGAGCATATCGGCTTTCTGCTTGGCGCTACCTGTGCTGAGCAACACGTTGCGTGCCGGGATGCGCTGCCCTACCGAGAGCATCGACTTGAGCAATGCCTCGGCTGTGTCGTTGCCAAGACAGCCCACCTCGCCGGTTGACGACATATCCACACCGAGAACCGGGTCGGCACCCTGGAGGCGCGAGAAGGAGAATTGCGATGCTTTGATTCCCACATATTCGAGGTCGAACACGCTCTTGTTGGGCTTCTCTACCGGGAGTCCGAGCATAACCTTGGTGGCTAGGTCGATAAAGTTGATTTTAAGCACCTTGGAAACAAACGGGAAACTACGCGATGCGCGCAGGTTACATTCAATCACCTTGATATCATTGTTTTTGGCAAGGAATTGGATGTTAAACGGACCACTGATATGCAATGCCTTGGCAATCTGCCCCGAAATCTTCTTGATGCGGCGCATTGTCTCTACATAGAGTTTTTGCGGAGGGAATTGAATGGTGGCATCACCGGAGTGGACACCGGCAAATTCGATATGCTCCGAAATTGCATAAAGTTTCACTTCTCCATTCTGCGCAACGGCATCCATCTCTATCTCTTTGGCGTTTTGAATAAACTCGCTCACCACAACAGGATGTTTCTTGCTCACATTGGCTGCAAGTTTGAGGAATCGCTCCAATTCTTCGTCGTTGCTGCACACATTCATCGCTGCACCGGAAAGCACATACGACGGACGGACAAGCACCGGATAGCCCACCTCCTGCACAAAGCCATAGATATCTTGCAACGATGAGAGTTCTCGCCAACGCGGCTGGTCGATGCCGAGGGAGTCGAGCATTGAGGAGAATTTGTGGCGGTCTTCGGCGTGGTCGATATCCTCGGCACTTGTTCCGAGGATGTTCACATTCTCGGCGGCAAGACGCGTAGCAAGGTTGTTTGGAATCTGACCACCGGTCGAGAGAATTGTGCCGTGCGGCTTCTCGATATCGATGATATCCATCACACGTTCAAATGTAAGTTCGTCGAAATAGAGACGGTCGCACATATCATAATCGGTCGATACTGTCTCGGGGTTGTAGTTTATCATCACCGAGCGCCAACCTTGTTTTTTCACTGTTTGAAGCGCATTCACACTACACCAGTCAAATTCCACCGAACTACCGATGCGATATGCGCCCGAACCGAGCACTATCACGCTCTTTCCATCGCCTTTATACTCAACATCATTCTCGCTGCCATTGTAGGTGAGATAGAGATAGTTGGTCATGGCGGGGAACTCGCCTGCAAGGGTGTCGATTTGCTTCACCACCGGGGTGATTCCATGCGACTTGCGAAGCGAGCGCACTTCAAGATTCGCTTTTTCGGCATCAGCCATTCCGTCTTTGAGCACTGCACGCGCAATCTGGAAGTCGCTGAAGCCTTGTTCCTTGGCATGCCTTAGCAGATCTGCCGGCAACGATGCTATCGAAGTGTATTTCTCCATCTCACAGGCTGTTGCAGTGAGATTTTGAAGTTTGTAAAGGAACCAACGGTCGATTTTTGTGAGTTCGTGAATGCGATCTACCGAATAACCCTTGCGGAACGCAAGTTCGATTACAAAGATGCGTTTGTCGGTAGGCTCGCTCAACGCTTTGTCTATGTCGTCTATCGACAAGGCGCGGTTTTCTATGAAACCGTGCATCCCCTGTCCTATCATGCGGAGTCCCTTCTGGATTACCTCCTCAAAGGTGCGGCCGATAGCCATCACCTCGCCCACCGATTTCATCGAAGAGCCAATCTCGCGGCGCACACCATGGAATTTACCCAAATCCCAACGCGGGATTTTGCACACAATATAGTCGAGAGCCGGCTCAAAGAATGCCGATGTTATTTTGGTAACGGAGTTTTTAAGCTCAAACAACCCATATCCGAGACCGAGTTTGGCTGCGACAAACGCAAGCGGATAGCCTGTCGCCTTTGAGGCAAGTGCCGAACTACGGCTCAAGCGGGCATTAACCTCGATAACCCGATAATCGAGCGACTGAGGGTCGTAGGCATATTGCACGTTACATTCTCCGACAATACCCACATGGCGGATAATCTTTATTGCAAGTTCTCTCAATCGGTGGTAATCCTCATTTGACAATGTCTGTGATGGAGCCACCACGATGCTCTCGCCGGTGTGGATTCCGAGCGGGTCGAAGTTCTCCATGTTACACACTGTGATACAGTTGTCGAATCGGTCGCGAACAACCTCATATTCCACCTCTTTCCACCCCTTGAGCGATTTTTCCACAAGCACCTGGGGCGAGAAAGAGAGAGCTTTCTCGGCGAGCGACTGCAATTGCTCTTCGTTGTCGCAGAAACCGCTGCCAAGACCTCCGAGCGCATAGGCAGCGCGCACGATGACAGGATAGCCCACCTCGCGTGCGGCACGCTTGGCATCCTCGACACTGTTCACAGCCTCGCTCTTGATGGTCTTCACCCCTATCTCATCGAGACGCTTCACAAAGAGTTCGCGGTCTTCGGTGTCCATAATTGCTTGCACCGGTGTGCCAAGCACTTCGACATTATATTTCTCAAGAATACCATTCCGGAAAAGCTCCACACCACAGTTGAGGGCGGTTTGACCGCCAAAAGCGAGGAGGATACCCTGCGGACGCTCCTTGGCGATTACCTTCTCCACAAAATAAGGCGTTACCGGGAGGAAGTAGATTTTGTCGGCAACCCCCTCCGAAGTCTGCACTGTGGCAATATTCGGATTGATGAGAACGGTTTCTATGTTTTCCTCTTTAAGTGCCTTCAACGCTTGAGAGCCGGAATAGTCAAATTCACCTGCTTCTCCAATTTTAAGCGCACCAGAACCGAGTAGCAATACTTTCTTTATTTCTTCTCTTGCTATCATAACCTAAAAATTTAATGTGCAAGGCACTATAATAATTTAATAAATTCGTCAAACAATAACTCTGTGTCTTTGGGACCACTGCTCGCCTCGGGGTGGAACTGCGCCGAGAAGAAAGGCTTGCTCTTGTGGCGTATTCCTTCATTGGTTCCATCGTTCATATTGATGAACAGAGGCTCCCACCCTTCGGGAATTGTGTTGTTATCTACCGCAAAACCATGGTTCTGCGAGGTGATGTAACATTTGTTGGTACCCACCTCCATCACCGGCTGGTTGTGGCTACGGTGTCCGTATTTCAATTTATAGGTCTTGGCACCGGCTGCCTTAGAGAGCAACTGGTTGCCCATGCAGATGCCAAAAATAGGACGGTCGCCATTGAGAGCCACCCGCAGGTGCTCAATTGTCTTTTGAGCCATCTCGGGGTCGCCGGGTCCATTGGAGATAAACAGACCATCATATTTCATATTGGTGAAATCATAATCCCATGGAACGCGAACCACCTTGACACCGCGCTTCACAAGACATCTAATTATGTTGTTCTTTACACCACAATCGACAAGCACCACAGTCTTGTCGCCTTCGCCATATTCAATCACTTCGGTGCAACTCACTTTTGCCACCAGGTTCTCCCTGTTGGGGTCGTGGAATGCGATATCCTCGCCACCTTCGAAAGTGATTTTCCCGAGCATCGAACCCGAATCACGCAATTTTTTGGTGAGAGCCCTGGTGTCGATGCCGTAAAGTCCGACAACCTTCTCCTCTTTCAACCAATCACTAAGCGACGACTCGGCTTGCCAGTGGCTGTAGTTCCACGAATAATCTTGGCAGATAAATGCCTCGACATGGATTTTCTCGCTCTCCATGTGTTCGCTCATTCCTGCTTTTTCGCTTCTTCCGGGAACACCATAATTACCTTGAATAGGATAAGTCATGACAAGAATCTGTCCAGAATAGGAAGGGTCGGTTAAACTCTCGGGGTATCCGGTCATGGCAGTATTGAACACTACTTCTCCTGCACAGGGATGCTCATAACCAAACGACTTCCCGACAAATCGGGTTCCATCTTCCAATGTGAGAACCGCTGTTTTTGTTTCTTGCATACGATAGATATGTAATTATTGTTTGACTGAAAATTTTGGTTTTACCATATTTCTATCGTGAAAACCGTGCAAATTTAGCAATTTTTTTGGCTTTATTCAAATATAAAACACAGTTATGTCATAATTTCATTATTATTAAGAATAGTATGATTTAAAACATATCCCCGGAAAGTTTGTTTTGAAAAAAATTGTTGTAAATTTGCAAACGAACTTTCAAAACCATACAGTATATGTTTAAAGAATTAAACCTAATTGAAATTACCTCGGCTTTCTTGGTTCTATTTGCGGTTATCGACATCATCGGCTCGATACCAATTATCATTAATCTCAAGCAAAGAGGCAAAGATGTGAACGCCCTTAAAGCAACCCTCATTTCGTCGGCACTCCTATTCGGATTTTTCTATGGTGGAGACCTCATGCTTCAATTGTTCCATGTCGATATCGGCTCGTTTGCCGTTGCCGGTGCTCTGCTCATCTTTTTGATGTCGCTTGAGATGCTTCTCGATGTCGAAATCTTCAAGTTTTCCGGTCCTATCCAGTCGGCAACTTTGGTACCACTGGTGTTCCCGCTACTCGCCGGCGCAGGTGCTTTCACCACCCTGCTTTCGCTTCGAGCACAGTATGCGAGTGTCAACATCCTCATAGCTCTTGCGCTTAACATGCTTTGGGTGTATTTCGTAGTGAGTATGACCGACAAGGTGCAGACATTCCTCGGGCAAGGCGGTATCTACATTACCCGCAAATTCTTTGGTATTATCCTGCTCGCAATCGCCGTGAAACTTTTCACTACAAACATTCAGACACTGTTCTAATACATTATAAAAAGAATCAAAAAAAATGGAGCCAACAGCACTTGTCTGTGGCTCCATTTTTTATATTATAACTACAATTTCGCGCGTTTTATATAGGTATATTTATTCAGTATATAGGTAATATTTATACTCTTTGCTTCACTTGTTTTGAGCATGGGGAGAGGGATAGAAATACTCAAAACTGCTGTCGCTATAGAAAACAAGGATATTCACTATCTTGCGGGAATTAGGCGCGGCAGATGCCGAAACCGAATCTCCGGCACCGCCCTGAGAATTTTTCTGAGCTGAAATCTGAGGAGCCATACTAACGATGCTTCCGGCATCCATCCGCTCTGTATCAGAGAGGTTTAACTCGGATTCCGAGACCAAATCTACAGAAGTTAAGCCGTCGAGAATGCGATTTTCGAGAATTTCCGAGCCATCGTCTGTGAAATTTATCTTCTGAGCACGTTCGTGGGCGGCAGAACCCATGCCGGGATCGGTAGCAGTAGAAGAATCCGGCAAAGTCATATCGCCTTCGCCAAACATTAACCAGTTGATGGAAAGCAGAGGGTAGGCAAGATGAATCTTACGAAAAATCTCATCGCTTACTTTTTTGTTACGACCATTCAACAACTGCGAAACAGTGGGACGCGGAATCTCACAAGTATCGGCAAACTGAGAAATAGTAATGCCGGAATGCTTAATATAAAGTTTTATTCTATCTACAATATCCATTTTTTCGATTTACAAAATAGAATAGCAAAATCATTTATCAATGCAAATATAATACATAAATGTGAATTCACAAAATAATATTAGTTATTTTTAGAAATTAATTG
>SFER01000213.1 GCA_004557195.1 Bacteroidales bacterium
AATTGTTATACATATATTTTCACGATAAATAGAGGAAAATTTGCCCGGAACATAATTATTATACCTGTTTCGTAATTTTTATAACAAAAAAAATTAGCCAACTATTGCACAGGTCGAAAAAATGTCTTATCTTTGCAGTCGAAAATGGTGAGGGTAGCTCAGTTGGTTAGAGCATCGGATTGTGGTTCCGAGGGTCGAGGGTTCGAGCCCCTTTCTTCACCCCACAAAAAAAGAGACTCAAATGAGTCTCTTTTTTTGTGTCTGTACCTTTGTTACAAGGCGAGGAGATAGGCTCGGAGGTCATCCCAGCGATAGAACGGGAATGTCGCCGAGGGCATATCCACGGCTATTTCGCGCTCGTTGAGCATGATTTTCACCAATATATCCCCTTTCTTGTTGCGGAAGAATATCATCTGCAGGTTGGATGCCATAGGGGAAATCTTAAAGTCGCTCCACACACTGCCCAAGCGCTCGGGACGCATCTCGTCGGTGTAGCAGTTGGTGAGGCGCATCAATGCTGCGAGCGGGATGATGTTGCCATCGTGTCCGAAACGGAAATCGGCGCCATGTTCGCCCGACGCAATGCAGCGGTCGGCTTTGGCAACGATGTCGCACACAAGATTGCGCGCATTGCCGGTGAGTTGCCCCTCGGCAGCCGCATAAGAGGAGTTGCAGGCAAAGAAATTGAAGTTGAACACCTGCCACAACGAATAAAGTTCCTCGGAGGTGAAAATATCGAAGAAATCAATCTTAGTTTCCATGTTTTGAATATCCACGGCAACCCAATACATCTGCCACATAAACTCCACAGGGTCGAGCCAGGTTGCCACCCACGACGAATCGGAGAAGATGCTTGCAACGAGGCGCTCCGGGCGTGTCTGCTCGGCTCGGAAGCGGCGCCATGACTGATACCACGGACCTTTGTCGCTGCTGTAGAAACCCGATTCCGGGGAATGATAGTTAAGGAAATACATATTTCGCTGCGACGACTCGCATGGGATTACAAGAGATGGCTCCAAGGCTTTCAATTCGCCGACAAACGAGAACATGGAATGAGCACAACGCATCACGACTGTGGAACAGGCTGTATAGCGACCTGTTGCATCGAAAACCTGCGGGAATGAGGCGTACATGCGGTGAGCAATGCCTCTGTGCTGACGCACGCCGAGCGGTGAGAGTTCGCCACCGCGCCCTTGTGCCTCAATCCACACGGAATCAAGCCGGGAGAGGACATCTTTGCCAAGTGGCGTGAGCGCATCGGCATCGGCGGCACGACGCAAAATGTCCCTGGGAGCAGTGTAATCGTTGTCGGAAATAAGATACCTCGAGCCGTGGCGCCCATAATGGCTGATGTAGAACGGCTTGTAGCCATTTGGAGCAGGTGTTTGGAGGTTTTCCGGCTCGGTATAGGCATAATAAACGCCACCCGCCTTACCGGGAGTAGCGGCAATCTCTTCGAGCGAAGCCTGCGCAAAGGCGCAGATATTCACCACCGCTGCGACAAATAGGAATAATAGATTTCTCATGATTAGTAAGTTATATTTTTGGGGGACTATAATTCATCGGTATCGTCGTATTTCTGGAAGAGGAAATCGTTGTAGGGGAAGCGCTGAGTGTGTACAATCTTCGCTTTCTCGTATAATTTACTCTTGAGTTCGTCGATATTGATTTTGTTCTTAGCCGAAATGAAAATGCAGTTGTCGTTCATTCTCGCCATCCAGGATGCTTTGAATTCATCGAGAGAGATATTCTCGCGGGTGCGGGGAGTGAGGTCGTCCTCGTCCTTGGGAGTGTAGGAGAACGCGTCGATTTTATTGAACACGAGAATCATCTCCTTGTCGGTGGCATCGCACACATCGCGGAGGGTTTTATTCACAACTTCGATTTGCTCCTCGAATTGCGGATGCGAGATATCGACCACATGAACGAGGATATCGGCATCGCGCACCTCGTCGAGGGTGCTTTTGAAGGAATCTACGAGGTGGGTGGGGAGCTTGCGAATGAAACCTACGGTGTCGGTGAGCAGGAACGGGAGGTTGTCGATAATCACCTTGCGCACAGTGGTGTCGAGAGTGGCAAAAAGTTTGTTTTCGGCAAACACATCGCTCTTGCTGAGCAGATTCATAAGGGTGGATTTACCCACATTGGTGTAGCCTACAAGGGCAATACGGGTGAGTTTTCCGCGATTCTTACGCTGGATGGTCTTTTGGCGGTCGAGAGCGCGGAGACGCTCCTTAAGGAGCGAGATTTTGTCGAGAATGATACGACGGTCGGTCTCAATCTGAGTCTCACCGGGACCGCGCATACCGATACCACCGCGCTGGCGCTCGAGGTGGGTCCACATGCGAGTGAGTCGCGGCAGGAGATATTGATATTGTGCGAGTTCGACCTGCATCTTGGCATTGGCGGTCTGTGCACGCTTGGCAAAGATGTCCAGAATCAGATTGGTTCGGTCAAGCACCTTCACTTTTAGTTCGTTTTCGATATTGGAGACCTGCTTGGTGGAGAGGTCGTCGTCGAAAATTACCAGCCCTATTTCATTCTCCTCGACATATTGACGGATTTCTTCCAACTTTCCTTTACCGACAAACGTGCGGGGATTGGCACCGTCGCAGCGCTGAATGAATTTCTTCACGGTAACGGCACCGGCAGTGTCGGCGAGAAAAGCGAGTTCGTCGAGATATTCATTTGCTTTCACCTCATTTTGCTGTGGAGTAATCAAGCCCACAAGCACAGCCTTCTCGGCTAATTCATCAAGATTGATACGTTCTATCATAAAATTGAAATATGCTGCAAAGATAATAAAATTAAACGAGATGGAAATTTGCGGGGGATTTAAAATAGAAAGCCCCGGAGGGTTTCCGGGGCTTAGGGGGCGGTTACCTACTCTCCCACTTTCGCAGTACCATCGGCGTGGTGAGGCTTAACTTCTCTGTTCGGAATGGGAAGAGGTGGATC
>SFER01000214.1 GCA_004557195.1 Bacteroidales bacterium
GGCACCGCTCGTTAAAAACCGCAAGGGACACTATAAAGAACTTTTTGAGCAGCTGATTAAGAAAGGATATATCTATGTGAGGGTGGATGGAAACCTCTGCGAACTCACATACGGCATGAAGGTTGACCGCTACAAGAATCATGATATCGAACTCGTGGTTGACCGCCTGAAAGTGTGTCGCCTCGACTATGAACGCCTTTCTAACACCATTGAAAAGGCTTTCAAGCAAGGCGATGGACAGATTATGATTCTTGATGTCGATTCCGGAAAAGTGGGGCACTACAGCAAGTCGCTTATGGACCCTGTTACAGGGCTTTCCTACAAAGAACCTGCTCCTCACAATTTCTCGTTTAATTCGCCTCAAGGGGCTTGTCATCGTTGCAAGGGGCTGGGCTATGTCAATATCGTTGACCGTGAGAAAATAATCCCAAATGACACCCTCTCTATTAAGCAAGGAGCTATTTCCGCCCTCGGAAAATACAAGAATATTCTCATATTCTGGCAGATTGAGGCTATACTCCAAATGCATGGCTTCACAATAGACACCCCGGTGAATCAACTCACCGAAGAGGCTCTCGATGATATCTTCAACGGCACCGAAAACTCACTTGTAATTAACAAAGAAGATGTGGGATATTACAACTATGCCATGTCTTATGATGGCATTGTGAAGTATATCGAAATGCAGCAAACCGAAGATGCGACATCCGAGGCAAAGAAATGGAGCGAGCAATTTTTCAGCACTGTCGATTGTCCCGATTGTCATGGAGCACGCATCAACAGGGAGGCGAGACACTTCAAAATCGAGGGTAAAAATATCGCGGAACTTGCCTCGATGGACATATCGGAACTATATGAGTGGACCTCGGCTCTCGCCCCGAAACTTAGCGAGGAAAAGGGGGTTGTGGCACGCGAAATTTTGAAAGAAATCAATGCCCGTTTGCGCTTCCTTATAGATGTCGGACTTGACTATCTTTCGCTCAATCGAGCCTCGGCAACACTGTCGGGAGGGGAGAGCCAACGCATTAGATTGGCGACTCAAATCGGCTCCCAACTTGTGAATGTGCTGTATATCCTCGACGAGCCTTCAATAGGCTTGCATCAGCGCGACAACAAGCGATTGATATCCTCGCTCAAGAACCTCCGCGATGCCGGAAATACCGTGATAGTTGTGGAGCATGACAAGGAAATGATGATCGAATCGGATTACATTGTCGATCTCGGTCCGGCTGCCGGACGCAAAGGCGGAGAGGTGGTTTTTGCCGGAACTCCGCAAGAGATGATGGGCACTCACACCATCACTGCCGACTATATAAACGGCGTGAAATCTATCGAAATTCCTCATACTCGCCGCCCCGGAAACGGCAAGTTCTTATCGCTTATAAATTGCACCGGAAACAACCTTAAAGGGGTGAATGTCGATTTCCCCTTAGGTGTATTTATATGCATTACAGGGGTGTCGGGTAGCGGCAAGTCGAGCCTTGTGAATGGTACATTGCAGCCGATTCTCAGCGCTTCTTTCTACCACTCGTTAAAGGCGCCTCTCCCTTATGGAGAAATTCGAGGGATTGAGAATATCGACAAGGTGGTTACGGTCGATCAGTCGCCGCTTGGACGCTCTCCACGCTCAAATCCAGCCACCTACACAGGCGTGTTTGCCGATATCCGAAACCTCTTTGTCGGACTTCCTGAATCGAAGATCCGCGGCTACAAGGCGGGTCGATTCTCCTTTAATGTGAGCGGTGGCCGTTGCGAGGAGTGTAAAGGCAATGGTTACAAGACGATTGAGATGAATTTCCTTCCCGATGTGCTGGTGCCCTGTGAGGTGTGTGGAACAAAGCGCTACAACCGCGAGACGCTCGAGGTGAGGTTTAAGGGGAAATCGATAGCCGATGTTCTTGATATGACTATCAATCAGGCTGTCGAGTTTTTTGACAACATTCCTGCAATTCTCAATAAAATTAAGGTGTTGCAGCAGGTGGGACTTGGCTACATCAAACTCGGTCAGCCATCAAGCACACTCTCCGGCGGCGAATGTCAGCGTGTGAAACTCGCCACAGAACTTGCCAAGCGCGACACAGGCAAAACTCTCTATATTCTCGACGAACCGACCACCGGTCTGCATTTCGAGGATGTAAACGTGCTGCTGGGTGTTCTCAATCGGCTTGTCGATAAGGGAAACACCGTTCTGGTTATCGAGCATAACATGGATGTTATAAAGTGTGCCGACTATATCATAGATATGGGACCAGAGGGCGGAAGAAATGGGGGGCAGGTTGTTGCAACCGGGACCCCGGAGGAGGTGTGTGAGAATTCCGCTTCGGCAACAGCACCATTTATCAAGGAAGAGTTGATGCATAAATGACGATTCATGGGCAAGCAACAAAAATAACGCTTAAAAAATTATCTGCGAAATTGCCGTAGATGCGTCGGAATAGGCGTAACTCGCACAAAAACAGCATTATAAGGTGAAATTCTCGGGTCTTTAACGGCTTGAGGATTTCATTTTTAGTGTGGATGTGTAATTTGGGTGGTGAATTTGCGATTTTCATCAATAAATCGGGGGTGGGTGCTATTTGCATTTGCAAATATAAATCGAGAATAGGGGTCTGTGTGATTATGTAAATAGATTTGCAAATGTACATTGCGATTCGCAAACGGATTCCGATACAGATGTAAACGGTTTTCTACAGGTTGAATTATTTGAAAATCCCTGTTTTCGTCAGGCAATTTATAAATGTAAGTATTTACAATGATAAAAATTATGAAGCTTTAGAGGAGAATTGACATATAATGGGAAGTTTCGATTGGCAGGAGCAGTTGGAAAAGCGACGCAGGCGAACAAGATATGAAAGAATCGGCACACTGGTGCTGCTGGTTTTTATCCTGAGTTTTTCCCTGTGGCGTGTTTTCTATGTAGATACGCCGGAATATGCCCTGGACAAGCTGAGCAG
>SFER01000021.1 GCA_004557195.1 Bacteroidales bacterium
CAAGCGAAAACACCGTGTGGTGGACAACCGATGAATACAAAAACGACAACAAGCCTGTAACCGAGGAAACTTGGAAAGCAGTTAAAGAACTTGCTGTAAAGGAACTTTCTAACAAGAAACTCTATGTAGTTGACGGATTCTGCGGCGCGAACATCGCAACTTGCCTCAAAGTGCGCTTCATCGTTGAAGTAGCTTGGCAAGCACACTTCGTTAAAAACATGTTCATCCGTCCTACCGATGAGCAACTCGAGAACTTCGAGCCCGACTTCGTCGTGTATAACGCTTCTAAGGCTAAAGTTGAGAACTACAAAGAACTCGGCTTGAACTCTGAGACTGCTGTTGTATTCAACCTCACTTCTAAAGAGCAAGTTATCATCAACACTTGGTATGGTGGTGAAATGAAGAAAGGTATGTTCTCAATGATGAACTACTTCAAGCCACTCGAAGGCATCGCTTCAATGCACTGCTCTGCCAACACCAACGAAAAAGGCGAGACCGCTATCTTCTTCGGTCTCTCCGGTACAGGTAAGACCACTCTTTCTACCGACCCGAAACGTATGCTCATCGGCGACGACGAACACGGATGGGACGATGAAGGTGTGTTCAACTACGAAGGCGGTTGCTATGCCAAGGTTATCAACCTCGACAAAGAAAGCGAGCCCGATATCTACAACGCTATCCGTCGCGACGCTCTCCTTGAGAACGTAACCGTTGACGAAAACGGCAAAATCGACTTCGCCGATAAGAGCGTTACAGAAAACACCCGCGTTTCTTATCCTATCAACCACATCAACAACATCGTTAAGCCTATCTCGAAAGCCCCTGCCGCTAAGAATGTAATATTCCTTTCTGCCGACGCATTCGGTGTGCTTCCTCCGGTGTCTATCCTCACTCCCGAGCAAACTAAATACTACTTCCTCTCGGGCTTCACTGCAAAACTCGCAGGTACAGAGCGCGGTATCACTGAGCCTACTCCTACATTCTCGGCTTGCTTCGGTGCTGCATTCCTTGAACTCCACCCAACTAAATATGCCGAGGAACTCGTTAAGAGAATGGAAAAATCGGGCGCTAAAGCATATCTCGTTAACACAGGCTGGAACGGTACAGGCAAACGTATCTCTATCAAAGATACCCGCGGTATCATCGACGCTATCCTCGACGGCTCTATCAACAACGTAGAAACCAAGCACCTCCCAATCTTCGACTTCGAAGTGCCTGTTGTTCTCCCCGGTGTTGACCGCCGCATCCTCGACCCGCGCGACACTTATGCTTGCGACTGCGAATGGACTGCCAAAGCAGAAGACCTCGCCGCTCGCTTCATCAAGAACTTCAACAAGTACACCTCTAACGAGGCCGGTAAAGCTCTTGTTGCTGCAGGTCCAAAATTGTAATCAATCTTTACAATTATACGACGAAGGGCTGTATCGCACTGCGCGATGCAGCCTTTTTTATCATTGCCAATCGATGTAAAACCGCTATTTTATGCGGTTTTTTCGATTTTTTGCCACTTTTGCTTTAATCTTTCGGCAGTTATGCTTAATTTTGAGAAAATTTTCACTCACAATGAATTCAATTAACGAAATACAAGACGAAATTATAGCGGAATTCAGCGACTTCGACGACTGGATGGACCGCTATGCCTATATCATCGAATTGGGCAACGCCCTCCCTGCTATCGAAGAAAAATACAAGACTGCTCAAAACCTCATCGAGGGATGCCAAAGCCGCGTGTGGCTCAATGCCACCCTCTCGCCCGATGGCACAATCCTTTTTGAGGCCGACAGCGACGCCATAATTGTGAAAGGACTCATCTCGCTACTTGTACGCACTCTCTCGGGACACACCCCGCAAGAGATTATCGATGCCGACCTCTATTTCATCAACGAAATCAAACTCAACGAGCACCTGTCGCCGACACGCAGCAACGGACTGCGCGCCATGGTGAAACAGATGCGCCTCTATGCAATCGCATTCGATGCCCAATCAAAGAAGGACTAACCCCTTAAATAAAATAATATGCTATTAAAACGAGTATTTCTCACCTTTTCCTTGGCGATTGTGGCGATAGCAGCCAACGCACAATGGAGCGTAGGCGTGCTTGCAGGTTACGACTACAATCTCTACGACTATGCCAAAGGGTATGCCTACGATTTGCGATACGATGGACGTGCAGGGCTTGATTTCACCGTGCCGGTGCAATACAACTTCAATCAATGGTTTGGATTGCGCGCCGATATCGACTATGTGCAGAAAGGGCACAAAATGCACCGTAGCGGCACTCACGAGGGCACCTACACCAATACTCGCGACCATTATCTCAACCTCCCTATCGTCGCTTCATTCTCATTTGGCGGCAATAAAATCAGAGGCTATCTCAACCTTGGCGGATACATGGGATTTTGGGCGGTTAGTTCAATAGAAGGACAGGCGCGACTTGCCATGGCGCCAGATATCGACGACACCCAATACTACTATTTCAATGAAAAATTGGATTTCGACAGCAAGCGCGATAATCGTTTCGACGCAGGACTCACCGGCTCGATTGGCTTGGGATACTATTTCAAGCACAATGTGGAATTCCGTGCCGAAGGACTTTGCTACTACAGCCTCATCGACACCGGCTCCGGCAGCAAAAACAACATTGCGCCGCGATATAACACAACATTCGCTCTCAGAGTAGGGTGTATCTATCATTTCATCACCAAATAACAGCACAGAATTATGAAAACGACAAAAATATTACTCATATCACTCTTGGCAGTAATCGCTACATTGTCGTCGTGCCGCAAAGACGAAATCGACTTGCTGCGACCCGATGAAATGCTCTCCTATACCACTCCATCGCAACAATTCAACTCTATCTGGTGCTCTATGAACCAATCTTACGTGTTCTGGGATATCGACCCCACCGATTGGGACGCTGTTTACGATGAGTACTACCCCAAATTTAAAGAGCTCGACAAGCAAGAATATGTCGCAACCAAAGACCTTGAGGCGCTCTATAGCGGTGCCTTCAAGACTATCATCGACCACCACCTCTTAATCGAAGTCTTCAACCAATGGGCAGACCCCAACGACAGCGACGACCCCGGGAAATTGGCGTTTAGTCCGGGTAATAACGAGATTCAGACTCGCGACTATTACCACGATTGCTACGGCTATGGAGTATGGTTTGCCACAAGTCAATTATCAAAACTCGTCGAGCAAGGCGCCAACATCACCGACTTCCAGAAAGGGTGGGATGGCGAAAATTTCTATTTTGCAACAGCACTTATAAACGATGAGACTGTGTATGTAGGCTTCTCGGGATTTAACATCTTCACCTCCTTGCCACAAGCCGAAGAGATTGTCAATGCCGGCGAGCCGGAAGACGAGGAAAGCGAAGAATATGAAATATATGAGAGGAGCAAGAATCTCGTCGATGCCTTCAACACCTATAAGGACAATATTCTCTACAACCCCAACGTGAAGAATGCCATTATCGATGTGAGGGGCAACGGCGGCGGATACCTCGTTGACGAATATTTCATCCTCGGACTTATGGTTGACCAGCCTATCCTCGCAGGCTATTCGCGCCTCAAGCAGGGCTTGGGAAAATATGACTACACCCCCTGGCTTCCTCACTTCTTCTACCCCAACGAGGAATGTCGCCGCCTCGAGGGTAAAATCGTGCTACTTGCCGACCTCTACTCTGTGAGCATGGCTGAAATGACCACATTGCTGGTGAAAAACCTCCCCAACGGCTGCGTGATAGGGGAGCGCACCTTCGGTGGTCAAGGAGTGCTCGAAGGCGATTTCAGTGAGAATTACACCGGCACATTCGGCAGCAGAGAGGGTCCGCACTTTGGATATCTGTGCGACCGCTGTGTGAAGACCGTTGACGGCAAAGTGCTCGAAGGCATCGGTGCGTCGCCCGACATCGCTATGAGTTACAATTTAGAAGAAATTGTAGATGACAACGACTCATGGCTCATGCGCGCAATCGAATATATCTCAACAGGAAAATAAATTATAAATAATAATCTCTAAACTAAACACCAGTATTATGTTCTCAAAACACCCAAAGGGATTGATTCCCGCCGCATTAAGCAACATGGGAGAGCGATTCGGCTACTACATCATGAACGCCGTGCTCGTGTTGTTCCTTTGTTCTAAATTTGGGCTTGAAAACGAAACAAGCACACTTATCTATTCGTTTTTCTATGCCGGTATTTACCTTCTAAGCCTCGTGGGTGGTCTTATTGCCGACCGCACACAAAACTACAAGGGCACCATCATGACAGGTCTTGTGATTATGGCAATGGGCTATATCGTGCTCTCAATTCCTATCCTCGCAACAAGCGACAACACATCGTGGTTGCTCACCCTCACCTGCGCCGCTTTGTTCCTTATCGCATTTGGTAACGGCTTGTTCAAAGGCAACTTGCAAGCCATCGTCGGACAAATGTACGACAACTTCGAGGCAGAAGCAGCCAAGAAAGGCGAGGCAGAACTCGCCGAGGCTAAGAGCCGTCGCGACTCAGGTTTCCAGATTTTCTATGTATTTATCAACATCGGTGGTCTCATCGCTCCTTTCGTGGCTCCGTTGCTCCGTAGCTGGTGGCTCAAAGCGCATGCGCTCACCTATAATGCCACTCTTCCCAACCTTTGCCACGAATACCTCAACAAAGGTGCCGACATGGCTGCCGAGAAGCTTCAGAACCTCAACGAATTGATGGCACAAGTGGGTGGCAACACAGCCGACCTCGCCACTGCCTGTGGCGACTACTTGAAAGTGTTCAACGAGGGTATTCACTACTCGTTTATCGCTTCTGTTGTGGCAATGCTCATCTCTCTCGCAATATTCATCATCACCAAGAAGCAATTCCCCACTCCCGGAAAGAAAGAAGCTGCCGCCAAGGTTGAATACACCGAAGCCGAAAAGGTACAGATGGCAACCGAAATCAAGCAACGCCTCTATGCCCTCTTTGCAGTGCTCGGCGTGGTGATATTCTTCTGGTTTGCTTTCCACCAAAACGGCACATCGCTCTCGCTCTTTGCCCGCGACTTTGTCAACACATCGGTGATTCCGCCCGAGATTTGGCAAGCTATCAACCCATTCTTCGTGATTGTGCTCACACCTATTATTATGGTGATATTCGCATCGCTCGCACGTCGCGGTAAAGCCATCTCCACTCCCAAGAAGATTGCAATCGGTATGTTTATCACCGGATTGGCCTATCTCTTCCTCTCCTGCTACTCATTCATTATGGGCTATCCGTCTGCCAACGACTTCCTCGCTCAACCGGTAGCCGCTCAAGAGGCTGTGAAAGCCGGACCATGGGTTCTCATCGTGCTCTACTTCTTCCTCACAGTTGCCGAGTTGTTCATTTCGCCGCTCGGACTTGCATTTGTGTCGAAAGTTGCTCCCAAGCACCTCCAAGGTCTTTGCCAAGGATTGTGGCTCGGTGCAACCGCAGTGGGCAACCTCATGCTCTGGGTAGGACCGTTGATGTACAACGGAATGCCTTTGTGGCAATGTTGGGGCGTGTTCCTCGTAGTGTGCGTCTTCTCCATGAGTGTAATGCTCGGAATGGTGAAGTGGCTCGAAAGAGTAACAAAATAATCAAGCCATCATTTCCGCTCAATAAGCAGGCTGTGCTTCGGCACAGCCTGCTCGCTTCTTTACACTCCGAAAAATAATTGGGGCTCGTTGATTGATTTTTCGACAAAACTTTATATATTTGCAGAAAATGAGCAAAGCCATGAAGGAAAAAATCATAAGTACAAAGATAGAAGTGCTGAGCTACGATGAATTATCAGCACAAGACAAGGATTTAATCGACAAAGCAAAAGAAGCCACTGCCACAGCCTATACCCCCTACAGCAAATTCCATGTGGGAGCGGCATTGTTGCTCTCCAATGGCGAAATTGTAACCGGCAGCAACCAGGAAAACGCGGCATTCCCGTCGGGCACCTGCGCCGAGCGCACCACTATCTACTATGCCCATGCTCGCTATCCCGAGGCGTCGTTCGACACTCTTGCGATTGCCGCTTTCAGCAACGGGCACTTCCAGGCTTCGCCTATTTCGCCATGCGGTGCCTGCCGCCAGGCAATTCTCGAATATGAGACTTTGTTTAACAAAAACATCCGCATCCTCCTTTATGGCGAGAACGAAATCTATCTGCTCGATGGCATAAAATCGCTCCTGCCGCTCTGCTTCTCCGAGTTTTAGGCAATGAATATAGTGAGAATCGATGGCGCGACGGGCACACAAATGTTTCAATATGCCCTCGCCGAGGCACTGCGTAGCAATGGTGCGACAGTGAAAATCGACCGTCGGTGCGACACCTCGTGTATCGACACCGCTTTCGACTTGCGCCTCGATGCAGCCACTCCCGATGAGGTGAAATCGCTCGCCGATGTGTCGTCATCGGCAATGGCGCGCTTGCGACGCATGGTGATAGGGGAGAGCCGCGATGCCCGAGGCACACTCGTTAAAGGGTATTGCCTCCCTTACAGCCGCGACATCGCCACCGGCGACAACCATTATGTGTGGTGCGAGATGGCGGAATATCAATTCTACGAACATGCCGAGGAGGCTATCGACCGCCTGTTTGAGTTCAAAACCGCTATGCCACAGCAATATGCCGAAGTTGCTGACGAAATCGGGATGTGCGAAAGTGTGGCGGTGCATTTCTTGACGTGTCCCGGGGTGTCAAGCAAAGCGGAGCAACGAATTGCCGCCGGCATCTGCACCCCCAACTACTATGAGTGGGCAGCCGCGAGCATGCGTCAGCAACTCGCTGGCGAGGAGGTGCGCTTCTTTGTCTTCACCGACAACATAGCGCTTGCTCGCAATTCCGTGAAAATCAATGATGCCACTTTCATCGAGAGCCGTGGGCTCGACACCATGCGCCTTATGGCGCAATGCCGCCACTGCATTATTTCAAACAGCGCAGAGGCTTGGTGGGGAGCGCGCCTCTGCTCAAATCCCGACAAAATTGTCATCGCTCCCGAGAAATGGCGAACCGGCATAGCCACTCCCGGCATCTATCCCCATTTTTGGTTGCAAATTCCCATCTAACCTGCCGATTTGTGCGGTTTTGGAGAGAAAAAATTGCAAGAAAACTTAAATATTTAATTATATTTTTGTTATATGCTTCATTTGCATTAACTTTGCCAAGATTTTGGCAAGGAAGCCATTATCACAACAATTATTTTAAAAATGGATAAATTAAGTTACGCTTTGGGCTTGAGCATGGGACAGAATTTCCTCCGCTCGGGTATTAAAGAGATTAATGTTGAAGATTTTGCACGCGCTGTGGGTGCTGTGTATGCCGGCGAAAAGACAGAAATGTCGTACGATGAGGCAAAAGAGGAGGTAAACCGCTTCTTCACCGAACTCGAAGAGCAAAATCGCAAAGCAAATGCCGAACTTGGAAAGACATTCCTCGCCGACAACGCCAAGAAAGATGGTGTTGTGGTTACAGCCTCGGGATTGCAATATAAAGTAATTAAAGAAGGTAATGGTGTGAAACCCACCGCCAACGACCAAGTTACAGTGCACTACACCGGTCGCCTTATCGACGGCACAGTGTTCGACTCATCGGTAGAGCGCGGAATGCCTGCCACCTTCGGTGTTACACAAGTGATTCCCGGATGGGTTGAGGCGCTGCAGATGATGCGCGAAGGCGACGAATGGCAACTCTACATCCCCTCGGAGCTTGCCTATGGCCCGAATGGCGCAGGTGGTGTAATCGGTCCCGATGCCACTCTCATCTTCGATGTACAATTGATTAAAGTAAACGCAAAAAAATAAACAATTATGAAAAAAATCTTTTTAGTTGCTCTCGCAGCAGCAACAATGCTTACAAGCTGCAACGGCTCATGCTCAGCCGAAGGCGCAAAAGCCGACTCATTGAGCACAACTTATGGTGAAATGGTAGGTGCTTTCATGTACAACAACCTCAAAAGCAACGACCAAATCAACAAGAAAGAATTTATGAAAGGTGTAGCAGCCGCTTTGTCAACCGACACTTCTCGCAGCGACTACATGATTGGTATGCAAGTGGGTATGCAGATGTTGGGCGAAATCACTCAACTTCGCAAAGGTCAGAAAGTGGTTCTCGACCCCGAAAAGGTGCTCGCTGCTATGAAAGCCGTTATCGCTTCCGACTCTTTGACAGTTGAACCGATGGCTCTTCAACAACAATTCTCTACAGGTGTGCAAGAGGCTGCTCGTCTCGCTAAGGAAAACGATCCTCGCGCCGTTGAGAACGCCAAAGCAGGTGAGGCTTACATCAACGCCGAAATGCAAAAAGACCCCGAAATCAAAACTACCGAATCGGGTCTCGCTTACAAGGTGATCGAAGCAGGCGACACTGCCAAATTCACTAAAACCGACCGCATCCAAGTTATCTACACCGGTAAGAAAATCGACGGTACCGTGTTTGATTCTTCAAACGGTCAACCTGTTGTATTCTCTCCCGCAGGTGTTGTTCCCGGCTTCGGCGAAGCATTGTGCATGATGGGTGCAGGCAGCAAGATGATTGTCTATATCCCCGGCAAATTGGCTTATGGTGTTGACGGTGCAGGCGACAAAATCGGTCCTAACGAAACTCTTATTTTCGAAATCGAAACTGTAGGTCTCGAAAAGAAAGACGAGAAATAATAAAACAATAATCACATATCCCACAGCGAGCCGCACTTGAAGTGTGGCTCGCTTTTTGCGTTCCGGGACTAAATTTCAATGAATTAGGCGGTTTTCGATGGTGAAAAACGCAAAAATTTGCTATTTTGCTTTGCCACTGCGCTCATTTTCGCTAATTTTGCAATCAAATATAAAACACAATATATGAATGTAATGGAATTGAGCGAACAAGAGATTGTTCGCCGCAACAGTCTGAATGAATTGCGAGCATTGGGAATCGAGCCCTATCCTGCAGCAGAATATAAAGTGAGTGGCCACAGTGCCGAAATCAAAGCAAACTTCAGCGACGAGGCTCCTCGCCGCGATGTTGCCATTTCCGGCAGAATCATGAGCCGTCGCATCATGGGTAAGGCTTCGTTTATGGAGCTCCAAGATGCCGAGGGGCGAATCCAAGTGTATATCAGCCGCGACGACTTGTGTCCCGATGAGAACAAGGACATGTACAACGTGGTGTTCAAAAAATTGCTCGATATCGGCGACTTCGTGGGAATCGAAGGTTATGTGTTCCGCACCCAAATGGGCGAAATCTCGGTTCACGCTTCGCGTCTCACCGTTTTGAGCAAGTCGCTCCGTCCGCTCCCCATCGTGAAAATGAAGGATGGTGTAACCTACGACGCTTTCGACGACCCCGAGCTCCGTTATCGCCAACGCTATGTCGATTTGGTGGTTAACGATGGGGTGAAAGATATATTCATGAAGCGCACAAAAGTGTTCAACTCGATGCGCGAATATTTCAACAACGCAGGATATATGGAGGTGGAAACCCCTATCTTGCAATCGATCCCCGGTGGTGCGGCTGCGCGTCCGTTTATCACTCACCACAACGCTCTCGACATTCCGCTCTACTTGCGTATTGCCGACGAACTTTATCTCAAACGCCTCATCGTGGGTGGTTTTGAGGGTGTGTATGAGTTCTCTAAGAACTTCCGCAACGAGGGTATGGACCGCACTCACAACCCCGAGTTCACTTGCATGGAAATCTATGTTTCCTACAAGGACTACAACTGGATGATGGATTTCACCGAGAAGATGCTCGAGAAAATCTGTATGGATGTCAACGGCACAACCGAGGTGAAAGTGGGTGACAATGTGATTAACTTCAAGGCGCCCTACAAGCGTGTAACCATGATCGATGCCATCAAGGAATTCACCGGCATCGACATCACCGGAATGGACACCGCCCAACTCATGGATGTGTGCAAGCAACTCGAAATCGAGGTTGACGAAACCATGGGCAAGGGAAAACTCATCGACGAAATCTTCGGCGAGAAATGCGAAGGCAACTACATCCAGCCTACATTCATCATCGACTACCCGATTGAAATGTCGCCGCTCACCAAGCGCCACCGCGATAATCCCGAGCTCACCGAGCGCTTTGAGTTGATGGTAAACGGCAAGGAACTCGCCAACGCATATTCGGAACTCAACGACCCGATTGACCAATACGGGCGCTTCGTTGAGCAGATGAAATTGAGCGAAAAAGGAGACGACGAGGCTATGATTATCGACAAAGACTTCATCCGCGCCCTCGAATACGGTATGCCCCCCACATCGGGTATGGGCATCGGTATGGACCGCCTCACAATGCTCATGACAGGACAAACCACAATCCAGGAAGTGCTGTTCTTCCCGCAAATGCGCCCCGAGAAGGTGCAGAAACGCGACAAGGAGGAGGCTTACACCGCTGTGGGTGTGCCCGCCGAATGGGTTCCCGCAATCCAGAAAGCCGGCTACCTCACCATTGAGGCTTTTGGTGAAGCATCTGCCGGAAAAGCACATCAAGAATTGTGCGGACTCAACAAAAAATACAAACTCGAATTGAAAAATCCTTCACAAGACGAAGTCGCAGGCTGGATTGAAAACGCTAAAAAGAAATAATGGCTCCATTTCCCGGTAAAATAGCAGTAATGGGTGGCGGCAGTTGGGCTACAGCCCTTGCCAAACTCCTCCTTGCCGACAACAAGGAGATTTACTGGTATATGCGCCGACCCGACCGCATCGCCGACTTCAAGGCGCTCGGACGCAATCCGGTGTATCTCTCGGATGTGAAATTCGATATCGACCGAATCTATTTCTCAAGCGATATCAACGAGATTTGCACCATCGCCGACACCTTGCTGCTCGCCATGCCGTCGCCCTACATCAAGGAGCACCTCAAGAAAATCATTGTCGATATCAGTGGTAAAAACCTTGTTACGGCAGTGAAAGGGATTGTGCCCGACGACAACCTCATCGTTACCGAATACATGCACAAGGTGTATGGCACCAATCTCGAAAATTCAATCGTGATTGGAGGCCCCTGCCATGCCGAGGAGGTAGCGCTCGAACGCCTATCCTACCTCACAATCGGGTGTAACAACATTGAGATGGCAAGCACATTTGCCGACCATATAAAAGGCCGCAACCTGCGCACCATCCTCTCTACCGACGTTACCGGTATCGAATATGCCGCAGTGCTCAAAAATGTGTATGCAATCGCCGCCGGAGTGGTGCATGGCATGAAAAACGGCGATAACTTCCTCGCCAATCTCGTGTCGAATTCGATACGCGAAATGCGCAAGTTTGTCGATGTTGTGGCACCACACGACAAGCGCGACATCTGCGACTCGGTGTATCTCGGCGACTTGCTCGTTACATCCTACTCGAGATTCTCGCGCAACCACAATTTCGGCTCTATGATAGGGAAGGGCTACTCGGTGAAAGCCGCGATGATGGAGATGGAAATGGTTGCCGAAGGCTACTACGGCACCAAGTGTATCCACGACATCAACGAGCGCTACGGCGTGGATATGCCTATCCTCAACAATATGTTCGACATTCTTTACAACCGCCTCCCGGCTCGGGTGGGGATTGAGAGAATCGCCGATTCGTTTATGTAATTAACAACACTTTCAAAATAATACAAACCAGAGTATGGAAACAATTCATGTTGATGTAAAAAACGTATTAAACACCGTGTCGCTCGACACAATCAACTCACTTGATGCCAAAGCCGCTTCGGCAATGGAGAAACTCCACAATGGCACCGGCGCCGGAAATGACTTCTTGGGTTGGCTCAACCTCCCGTCATCTACCACCGCCGAAGTGCTCGACGAAATCGAACAGGCTGCCGCTGTGCTTCGCGCCAACTGCGAATATGTTGTGTGTATCGGCATCGGAGGTAGTTATCTCGGAGCCAAAGCCGTTATCGAGGCTCTGAGCGACTCTTTTGCCGCCTACAAGCCCGCTAAAGGTCCTAAAGTGCTTTTTGCCGGACAAAATATCGGCGAAGATTATCTCTACGAACTCCAATCGCTTCTCAAAGATAAAAAATTCGGTATCATCGTAATTTCCAAATCGGGAACTACCACCGAACCGGCTATCGCTTTCCGCATCCTCAAAGAAATGCTCGAAAAACAAGCAGGAAAAGCCGAGGCTGCAAAACTCACTATCGCCATCACCGATGCCAAGAAGGGCGCACTCCGCACCCTCGCCACCGAAGAAGGCTACAAGACTTTTGTTATCCCCGACAATGTGGGCGGCCGCTTCTCGGTGCTCACTCCTGTGGGTCTCCTTCCTATAGCTGTTGCCGGTCTCGACATTAAGCAACTCGTAGCGGGTGCTGCTGCAATGGAAACAGCCACTGCAACCGACGACAACATCGCTATCACTTACGCCAAGACTCGCAACGCCCTCTATCAAGCCGGCAAGAAGATTGAAATTCTCGTAAACTACAACCCCAAACTCCATTATGTGAGCGAATGGTGGAAACAGCTCTACGGCGAGAGCGAAGGCAAAGAGCACAAAGGCATTTTCCCCGCTTCGGTTGACAACTCCACCGACCTTCACTCAATGGGTCAATGGATTCAAGATGGCGAACGCTCGATTTTCGAAACCGTTATCTCGGTGGCTAAACAACAGCACGAAACCATTATCCCCACCGACGACGCCAACCTCGATGGTCTCAACTTCCTCGCCGGAAAACATGTCGATGAAGTGAACAAAATGGCAGAACTCGGCACCACTATCGCCCACGTCGATGGCGATGTGCCCAATATCCACATCACAATCCCTGCCCTCACCGAATTCTGGCTCGGACAACTCCTCTATTTCTTCGAGAAAGCGTGTGGCGTGAGCGGATATATCCTCGGTGTAAACCCATTCAACCAACCCGGCGTTGAGGCTTACAAACGCAACATGTTTGCCCTCCTCGACAAACCCGGATACGAAGCCGAAAGCAAAGCCATCCGCGAGAAAATCAACAAATAAGCACTCTCATTTTTTGTTTTCATAATTTTTTGTAAAAGCGGGACGCATCACGGTGCGCCCCGTTTTTTGTGTTTTTCATAGCAAAATGAATTGCAAATTAAACATGTGTAAAGACAAAGATGCTATTTTTCCCCGATTGTCGCGGTAAACACCGACACATATATAGAACTAAATAAACATCGCTATGAAAAATGCCACAAGCAGCGACACAAGATACACATCACGCTCATTGCGTGCTTCTTCGGCAGCCTTTGACGCGCGGCGTGCCCTGCGCGAAGTCTTTTCATTAATCATCACTTCGTTTTCGCTGAATTGGAGTTCTAATTGACCTTTCATAATAGTGTATATTTTAAGTTGGTTTTGATATTGCAAAGATACACCACTATATGTGCCTATTTCAAGCACACCAATCACAAACAATATTAAAACCACCACCTATCCTCCATCCCCCCAAAAAAAAAGTTGACTTTTGCGATTTGCTTTGCTCGGATGAAATCGGTTTCAACGGAGGTGATTTCAGCGGAAAGAGGGTTTGGGGCTTGATTTTTTTGGTCTCCGGGCATAAAAATTCTATTTTTATGTCTATCTTTGTAGAAACTAAAACCTGGTGGAATATGAAAACTATTCTCTATACAATAGTTGCTACATTGGCTTTGCTCGCAGGTGGCACTACCGCATTGGCAAACAATCCTATAGCGGTGTTTAACTCGTCAAACTTTTCGGGATGGTCCTACAACCGCACAGGTAGCGATTATCAGCTCACTACATCCAATATTGCCAATGGCAAGATTCGTTTTTTCGTTTCATCGTCAGGGGTGGTGTATGCGCTTACTTCGCCAGAAATCGACCTCTCGGGAATGAAATCGGTGCGTGTGAAATTCAACTGGAAGACTCCTCTCTATGAATCGTCCCATTTCGTTCTAAGCCATGTGAATCCCGTGCTCACTCTCATCGACAACAACGGCAACACCATCTCAAGCCATGAGGTGTCGCTCGCTTCGCCCACTCAAGAGATAGAAATAGACACCGATTGGAATATTGAAGGGATAGGGAAGTGTCGCCTCACCTTAAGCGCTCCACACACCGAAACCAACTACGATTATGCCATCACACAGCATATCGATGTGTATTGCTACGAAAGTGCCGGCACCGCCTTCGCCAAGGAGCCTTCCACCCGCATTGCGGCAGTAAATGGCGAGATTGTCGTGAGCGGTGTGCCCGACGGAAGCAGCATAGGCATCTACAGCCTCGTGGGCACTCTTGTGGCTCATGCCGAGGGAAGCAACGCCGCTTTCCACCTCCCCAAGGGCATCTACATTGTGCGCATTGGTTCAAAAGCAACAAAAATCACTGTAAAATAGTGCGATTTTATTTCAATTAACAATAGTATGCCGAAATATTGCCCATATAGTGGAGTAATTTTGCAATGTCAAATCAAAATAGTAAATTTGAAATCCAATTATAACAACTAAAACATAGGAAAATGAAAATAGGAGACAAAATACCCGAAGTGCTTGGCATCGATGCCAACGGAAGAGAGATAAAAGCCGCCGATTTTGCCGGCAAGAAACTTGTCCTTTATTTCTACCCTAAAGACAACACCCCCGGCTGCACTGCCGAGGCTTGCAGCTTCCGCGACCACTACGACACAATGCGCGAGGCGGGCTATGAAATTGTGGGTGTGAGCAAAGACAGCGCTGCATCGCACACCAAATTTGCCGACAAATTCCAGTTGCCGTTCACCCTCATCGCCGACACCGAAACCACCCTCAACCAGGCTTTCGGAGTGTGGCAGAAAAAGAAAATGGCAGGGCGCGAATACATGGGCACAGTGCGCACCACTTTTATCATCAACGAAGAAGGCATTGTGGAGGACATTATCACAAAAGTGGATACCAAAAACAGTGCCACCCAGATTTTGAATAACAAATAAAAAAACTATAACACTATGAGTGAAGAAAAGAAAGAAAACACCGCCATATCGCCCGAAAAACTCAAGGCGCTACAAATGGCGATGGAGAAAATCGAAAAGTCGCACGGAAAAGGCTCTATTATGAGAATGGGCGACGACAATATCGAAGATGTGGAAGTGATTCACAGCGGCAGCATCGCCCTCGACTATGCCCTCGGCGTGGGAGGCTATCCGCGCGGTAGAATCATCGAAATCTACGGTCCCGAATCTTCGGGTAAAACCACTCTGGCAATCCATGCTATTGCCGAGGCTCAGAAACTCGGCGGTATAGCCGCGATTATCGATGCCGAGCACGCTTTCGACCGCTTCTATGCCGAAAAACTCGGTGTTGATGTGAACAACCTCCTCATCTCGCAACCCGACAATGGTGAACAAGCACTCGAAATCGCCGACCAACTTATCCGCTCGTCGGCTATCGACATCATAGTCATCGACTCGGTGGCAGCGCTCACTCCAAAGGCTGAAATCGAAGGCGAAATGGGAGAGAACAAAGTGGGTCTCCAGGCTCGACTCATGTCGCAGGCTTTGCGCAAACTCACTTCTACCATCTCCAAAACCAACACCACTTGCATTTTCATCAACCAGTTGCGTGAGAAAATCGGCGTGATGTTTGGCAATCCCGAGACAACAACCGGTGGTAATGCACTTAAATTCTACTCTTCTGTGCGCCTCGACATCCGTCGCGTATCGCAAATCAAAGATGGCGAAGATGTGCTCGGCAACCTCGTGAGAGTGAAAGTTGTGAAAAACAAAGTGGCACCCCCGTTCCGCAAAGCCGAATTTGAAATCATGTTTGGCGAGGGTATCTCACGCGCCGGTGAAGTGCTCGACCTCGCCACAGCACGAGGCATCGTGAAGAAGAGCGGCTCGTGGTTCTCCTACAACGACACCAAACTCGGACAGGGTCGCGATGCAGTGAAACGCATCATCGAAGACAATCCCGAATTGTGCGAGGAAATCGAAGCACAAGTGCGCGAGAGCCTTCTCCATCACACCGAAGAATAATCACGGTTAAGACATACAGAAACTTCGCCATTTACGGCTATCACAGCCGCATTTGGCGAAGTTTTTCAATTTTCTTCATAATTTGTTCCTTACAATTGAAAATATCAAAACAGTGCATTTTTCAATATTGTATATTATTTTACACCCTGTTGATAACAGTCAACAGCATGTTGAAAACCTGTAAATATCCTGTTAAAACTGAAAATGAAACTTTCAACAAACTTATTTTGAACATTCAAATATTTGTCCATTAAAACTCCCATGTGTATTCTCCAAATAAGTTATTATTTACTTTTATCTCAAATTTACACACTTTTTTATAGGTTTATTAATAGGATGAAATAAGAAAATTATTAACTTTGCGTGTTATTAACAGGATGTTGATAAAGTGAATAATTCACTATTATTCAATAACTAAAGTTGTAAATAAAGTATTAATAACGCAAATACTTAGTTTAATAAGTTATTATGCAAGTATTTTGGCAAAAAGTTTTGATACATATTTACAGCCTATAATAATCATCATAGAAAAAGAATTTTTTTATAAAAAGAAAAAATAAATATATATGATATCTGTTGAAAAGGGTTACGTCGATGCCCCCGTTGACGAGTCGCTCGACCTGAAAAAGGAAATTGAGAAACTAAAGAAGGAAAGAGGCGCGGTGATTCTCGCGCACTACTACCAGCGTAGCGAAATCCAGGAGATTGCCGACCACATTGGCGATTCCCTCGCGTTGGCTCAATTGGCTGCCAAAATCGAAGCCGAAGTCATCGTGTTGTGTGGAGTGAATTTTATGGCGGAAACAGCCAAAATACTCTGCCCCGACAAAGTGGTGCTCTGCCCCGACCTCTCTGCCGGGTGTAGCCTCGCCGACAGTTGCCCAGCCGAGGAATTTGCCGAGTTTGTAAAGGCACATCCCGGCTATAAGGTGATTAGTTATGTCAATACTACCGCTGCCACCAAGATGTACACCGATGTGGTGGTAACATCGACCAATGCGCGGCAGATAGTGGAGAGTTTCGACAAGGATGAAAAACTCATTTTCGGACCCGACCGCAATCTCGGCAACTATATTAATAGTGTAACCGGTCGCAATATGCTTCTCTGGGATGGAGCGTGCCACGTTCATGAGAAATTCAGCCTCGAGAAGATTCTCGCCCTTAAAAAAGAGTATCCCGAAGCGCAAGTGCTTGCCCACCCCGAGTGCAAAAAGCCGTTGCTCATGGTTGCCGACAAAGTGGGAAGTACGCAGGCTCTCCTTAATTATGCCATCAATAGCGATTGCACTCAATTTATTGTGGCAACCGAGAGCGGAATCCTCCACGAGATGAAGCGCAACTGCCCCGGAAAGCAATTTATAGCCGCACCTCCCGAGGATTCGACATGTGCCTGCAACGAATGTGAATACATGAAGCAGAACACCCTTGCCAAAGTGTATAACACACTAAAATATATGGCTCCGCAAGTGGAGGTGGATGCTCAGGTGGCTGAAAAGGCGATTGTGCCAATCAAGCGAATGCTCGACATCAGCCGTTCCCTTGGTCTCATAAAATAATAAATGTATCTCATAAAAATTTAAAGAGGAGGTGATTGCTCACCCCCTCTTTGTGTTATTAATTCAATTACGACTTTCACAAGTCTCCTCTAAATAATAACAACAGGGAAATTTAGACTAAATGATTAAGGTAATATTTTTATTATTTATGCGATTTGTATTTATTACCATTGCAAAGATAGTGCAAACGAGTGGAATATCAAAATAAAAACGCAAGTTTTTAATT
>SFER01000215.1 GCA_004557195.1 Bacteroidales bacterium
CGACACATATTTCGCCTACAAAGATACACTTTTCGACACATAAACCCAAATCCCGGCAGCAATTTCCTCCTCCGAAACTCCCGGGATACAAAGATAGTGATGGAGATGTGTTAAAAGTGGGTGAAATCGACGATTTTGGTTTTATCTGCGCGAAATCGGTTGTTTTAGGGTGTAACTTTGTGCAAGATGTCGGCGCGGCGGGGCAGCTGCTCGAGTATTCGGGCAGGTTTTCCGGTGTATTTTGCGGCGGGGATTATTAGGGGGTGGCTATTTGGGGGTTTATTGATTTGAGGGTGGTGATGAAATTGGACCGGTCTTTAGGGGAGATGTAGATGCGGTGGCTTTTGCCGTATTTTATTTCTATTCTGTTGGCGGATAATGCCGGTGAGGAAATTAATGATGTGTTGTGTGTGATTTCCGTGATTTTGCTTATCGGCAGTATCTGGCGGTAGATTATTCCACACCGAATGTAAAGAGTGTCTTTTTTGATTGTGTAATCGGTGTGGAATAGTATGTCGAGCAATAAGGCAATCCCTATGCCGCAGGAAATCACATCGATAAGGAGTACCCAAAGTGTGTGGCAGCACAGAAATATGCTACCTATAAACGATGCGGTTAAAAAGACGCATGTCGATAGATACCAGATTGAAACTTCTGATTTATAGACTTTTTCCATAGTCAAAGTTTCATTGGGCGGGGATTATTTGAGGTATTCTTCGGTGGAGGGGAGGAAGTAGTGGGCGGTTTGGTCGGGGTTGCAAGGGGTTACGGTGGCATAGCCTTGGCGCAGCAGCACTACATCGCCGGTGTCGTCGGAGTCGTCGTCGCACTTGTATTCGCCTGTGAGCCAATAATATTTGCGCCCGAAGGGGTCAACACGCTCCTCGTATTCTCCAATCCATCGTCCCGGAGCGGCTTTGGCTACGCGTATACCTTGCAGCTGCGGCACATCGGGGATGTTGACATTCAGGCAGATGCCGTGGGGGATGCCTTTCTCTATCACGTTGCCCATGATGGTGTCTATCACGCTACGACACACCGAGAAATCGGCATCCGGCTCAAATGCCGTGAATGAGAATCCCACGCTCGGAATTCCGAGCATACACCCCTCGAACACAATGCCCATGGTGCCGGAATAGATTGTCGAGGTGCCGGAATTTGCGCCATGGTTGATGCCTGCCACGATGAAATCGGGCTCGGCAGGGACGATTGAGTTCATGGCGAGTTTGATGCAATCCACCGGAGTGCCATTCACGCTGTAGATTTTTGCACCCAGATAGTCGGGGTGCTTGCTCACGCGCAGAGGCACGTTGCAGGTGATAGCCGAAGACTTCCCGGATTGAGCTGAATCCGGGGCTACCACAATCACATCGCCACGCTCCACAAGACATTCAACAAGAAATCTTATGCCGTGTGCGTTCACTCCGTCGTCGTTGCTCACAAGAATTAGCGGTCGTTTTCTCTCTTCCATAATTGTTTGGGTTATCGCCTGCTGGGGCTGTATGGGTTATAATTGTTGTTTTGTTGATACTGATTGCCGCCGAAGGGGTTGTTGAACTCGTCGCCGTATTCGTCTTCCTCCTCGTCGGTCTTTTTCTCCTCGCGTTTCTCCCATTTCTTGGGCGCGGGCTTGTTTTTCTTAATGTCGAGCGGTTTCTGCATGTCGATAGCCAGGGCGTTGACGTCCCAGTTTTCGGTCATATCCCAATTTTTCTTGAGCACGAGTTTTTTGTTGTAGTAGTACACATCCTCGGGCTGTCGATTCTCGAAATAGTTTCCCGTGTCATACTCGCCGTTGCCGTTGCTGTCGATAAACAGGCGTGCGTAATAAGTTCCGGGGGTGATGTATTCAAATAGGGCGTTGCCGTTCTTCACAGGCACCTTAGCCACGGTAGCGTCGGAAGTGCTGAGTAGTTCGACGATAGCATTCTCGCCCACACCCGAAACCACAAAATTCACCACAGAGTAGTCTTCAAACTTCTTCACCGTGAATTTGTGCTCGATTTTTTTGTTGTGAAGTCCGTAGATAGAGAACACCGAGGCAGAATCCACAGTGAGTTTGTAGTCGGCGCCCGGTTCCCACTCATATTCGAGGATGTATTGCATTATTTTGTAATCGTTGGGATGACGCAGCGCCACGCCCTCGATAGGAGTCCACACCGAATCCACCATAGTCTCGAGTTTTATGCCGGCATTGTTAACCGAGTCGATGGGCACATCGGATGTAAATCGCACCGGGAGGTTGATGTCTTGCGACCCGGACGATTCAACCTTGAAATTGATAAACTCAATCTTCGGCACGCTCACACTGTCGGTGTCTTGCTTCTCCTTCTTTTTTTCTTTCTTCTTAGGAGTTATTTTTTTATAGACAAAAGCGAGAGTATCGACACCCGGCGAGAGTTGCTGCAAGGTGTCGGTGCGCAAGAACGCGGCACGTAGGCTGATAGTGTCGCAACGCGCCACCGTGGTGTCGGTAATCCAGTATTGCACGGTGTCGTTGCGCATCGAGCGCTCGGCGACATACCATCGGCTTTGCTCCGGAGTGATGTCGAGCAGCTCAATTTCGGGGAGCGTGTCGGCAGGCGCGGCAAATTCCAGTCGCAACAAGTCGGGGCGCACCCGCTCATATTTCGAGAGGTATTGCGATTTGCGCCCCTCGTTAAACATCGAGAGGAGCAGGTCGTTGGGATAATAGCGGTTCTTCTCCACCATCATAATGGTGTCGATTTCGTGCCGCACATTGTAGATAGTGTCGAGCACGGCAGAGCGTACCACCCGAGGCTCGACCACGCCGGGATAGAAAGCGAGGTCTTCGGTAACGGCATATTTATAGTCGCGATCGACATCGTTGAGAGCAAAAAGATGATATTTTCCCGGCTTGAGATTGCGCAGAATGAACTGCCCGCGGTCGTTGGTTCGCGCAAT
>SFER01000216.1 GCA_004557195.1 Bacteroidales bacterium
GGTAACCTAAGTTCAAGTGAGGTTACCAAACTTAGGGAGAAATTCCTGAGTTGTGCCGAGCGCATGGTGGAGAGTTTGGGTTGCTCGCTCTCGCGCGAGTCGGAGCTGGCGTTGAGTTTCGTGGCCACGTCGCTGATGATGCTTGTTGCCGACCCGAAGTGGAAAGAGTGGGGCGGCGAGAGGCTTGAGCGGCTTGCGGAGAAAGCCGAGCGCAAGGCAGCCGACTCCACACGCGACACGGGAGAGAAAATATTCGAGGCTATGCTTGAGAGTGCGCTCAACGACACAAGGATGCTCGCCGTGTATGAGAGTGAAGTGGGATGCAAAATCGGTGAGATGAAAGCCGCCAAGAGGTGCGAGTGCGTCAAGAAACTGAAAGACTGGCTGCGGCAGATGTCAAAGCCCTACGACCTTCTGACGCCGCTTGAAAGCAAAGACTATGGCGAGCTGGCGCGACAGATAAGGTATCTCTCCATTGCGCGCACCGATTTATATAGGGTGATGGCGGTCATTGCCTTGGTGAAGAAATTGGAGGAGAAGAAGAGAAACAGTTCGTATGAGGGAAGAAAGGGTGAGACATTGTTCGACAGCGAGGAGGAAAACTGGAAGATGGCGAAGGAGTTTCTCGCCTCGCTTCCAAAGGGCACTAAACTTGTGTTGAACAGCAAGAATGACAATCCGCTAACGCTTGCGGCTATAAAGTTTGCCAACAAGAAGAAAGGCTGGAATTACGGAATCCCAGCTTTGATACGTTTCCTCTGCGATTATTGTGACGTGGAACTCATGGTTAAATTTGAGACGTTGAAGTCAAAAATAGGCATTATCAAGAGCGGTATTTTGATTAATAAGTGATAAAAAAAACAGCTGTTTAATAGTATATTTAAAAGTATATTTTGGTGGATTTATAAGTATAAGTATATTCGAGGAAGAGAAGGAAAAAGATAGTAACTTTGCGGCAGAATCCTGCGAATAGTTTGCAGGAAAAAACAAAAAAAATTATTTCTTATGACTTGTTTTCGAATACAAACCGTGATGGGCATCAAGATGATGCACCTCGTGAAAAGCCGCGAAGAGTACCTTCGCCTTAGAAACAGTGGCAACCAGATTGCCAACGTTAGTGAAGCCAGAAATGGCAACAGTGATGCCAAGAGAAATCTTGTGCAGATGAACTATTCTTGTCTGCCCGCCTCGGGAGGACTGCTGCGTGGAGCAACAAGGCAGTCGAACTCAGTGGGCATGGACCTCGACTTCGACCCGACGCGTCCCGACTACGACCAGCTGATGGCTGAACTGCCGGCGAAGGTCATCGGCATGAAGGACGAACTCGGTCTCCTGATGCTCGAGCGTTCCGCCACGAAGGGATTCCACATCGTGTTCCGCCGCCGAACCGAAATGAGCCAGGTGGAGAACCTCGAGTGGGCAAGCCGACTCATCGGTGTGGAGTTCGACAAGGGAGCAAAGGACATCACACGAGTGTTCTACACCACCACCGCCTCAGCCGACGACCTTCTCTTTCTCGACGACGAACTCTTCACCGGAGGCGAGCCGACAGACGAAAGCCCCTCGGCGGTGCAGGCACTGCTCGAAAAGTCGAGGGCAAGGACTGCCCAGCTGAAAGCCGCTGCCCAACAAGCCGCTGACGGACAAGCTGCTGACGGACAAGCTGCTGACGGACAAGCCAGCCCAGTCGTTTCAACGAAAACCCCTTCTGCCTCGGAAGGCTACTTGGGCTTCGCGTGGAAACAGATTATCGACAAGTATTTCGAGCTCTACAACAACGGCAAGGAGCCTTCGGCTGGCAACCGCAACACCCTCACCTTCGAGCTCTCGCAGGCTCTTGCCCCGCTGGTTGACTACAACGCCGACCGACTGCTCGCCATCGTGCCCCGCTACGACTCACTGCCCGAACAGGAGTGGCGCACAACGGTGACCAACGCCTTGCAGAAGCGATGGAAAACCATGCCACGACGCACCTCGGAGGTGATGAAGGCACTGAAGAACGAGGAACTGAAAAACTATCTCGGAGGCACTGCACTGATGCCTCCAGAGATGCCCAAGAAACTGCCGCCAGTGCTGAAACTCCTGACCAGCAAGGTGCCCAAGCCCTACAAGGCTTGCGTGGCAGAGGGCGTGTTCCCCGCACTTGCAGCCCATCTGCACGACGTGAAGTTCCGCTACATCGACAACACCGAGCGCGAGGCAACGCTCATGGCTCTGCTCATTGCACCGATGTCAACAGGAAAAAGCTCGGTCAACGTGCCTATTAATAAGGTGATGGCAGACATCATCGAGCGCGACAAAATCGGCCGCGCGAGGGATGACGAATGGAAACGCAAGAACCCAACGGGAAAAAGCAAGGCTCGCGACCCGCGACCTGAGGACATCTGCATACAGGTGATCTCACCCAACCTCACCACTGCTGCATTCAACCAGCGCATAATCGACCTCGACCGAAACGGGCACCGCTACCTCTTCCTCAAGACCGACGAGCTCGAATCGATGAAGAAAGTCACCTCGGATGGCAGCATACAGCAGCTGTCGGTGGTGGTGAGAAACGCCTTCGACAACGCCGAGCACGGACAGGAGCGAGTGGGCGCCGACTCCGTGAGTGGCAAAGCTCCGCTGCGCTTCAATTTCCACACCTCGACAACGCCTAACTTAGCCAAGACTCTGCTCAAAAACTCGTCCATCGACGGAACTCTCTCGCGACTCTCCGTCTCGAGCATAGAGAAGGAGCAGACAATGGGAGACATACCCAAGTATGGCATCTACGACGACAAGTTCGACGCCGACCTCAAGCCCTTCATCGACCTGCTCAACCGGGCCAACGGCTTCATCGAGTGCAAGCAGCTCAACGCGCTCATTGAGCAGCTGGTAGTGGAGAGCAAGGACATAGCTTTGCAGTACGACTCCGAGGGTT
>SFER01000217.1 GCA_004557195.1 Bacteroidales bacterium
AACTCGGGCGATACTATCAGAGCAAAGGCAACCGTGTCTATGTCGATTTCGATGAGATTTCCGCCAATGTTACCGACGCCCTCATCGCCACCGAGGATGTGCGATTCCTCAACCACTCCGGAATTGATATGCGCGGCCTCATGAGAGCCGTGATTAAACGCGGACTTCTGTTCCAGAAAAATGCCGGCGGTGGTTCCACTATCACTCAGCAGCTCGCCAAGCAGCTCTACTCCCCTTCGTCGGAAAACATGCTGGAGCGCCTCATGCAGAAGCCTATCGAATGGATGATTGCAATAAAACTCGAACGCTACTACACCAAGGATGAGATTATCAAGATGTATCTCAACCAGTTCGACTTCCTCAACAACGCTGTGGGCATCAAGAGTGCCGCCTATGTCTATTTCGGCAAAGAACCGAAAGACCTGAGCATCGAGGAGGCGGCGACCCTTGTGGGTATGGTGAAGAACCCGTCTTATTTCAATCCGGTGAGACACAACGAACGCACCCGCGGACGCCGAAACACCGTGTTTGAACAAATGGAGAAGGCGGGCATGCTCACATCCGAGCAAGTGGATTCGCTCAAGCAACTCCCACTCGTGCTCCACTTCAACAAGGTGGACCACAAAGAGGGTCTCGCACCCTATTTCCGCGAGGAACTCCGCCTTATGCTTCAAGCCAAGAAGCCTTCTCGCTCAGACTACCCATCGTGGGACTACCAACGTTTTGTCGATGACTCTATCGCATGGGAACGCAATCCGCTCTACGGCTGGGCAGAGAAAAACCCGAAGCCCGATGGCTCGAAATACAACATCTACACCGATGGTCTGAAAATTTATGCCACTATCGATGCCCGTATGCAACGCTATGCCGAAGAGGCTGTGCGCGAGCATCTCGGCTCATACTTGCAACCACAATTTTTCAAGGAAAAACGCGGCGTGAAGGGTGCCCCCTACACTCGCAACCGCGAAGAACTATCCGAGGAGCAACTCCAAGGACTTATCAAGAAAGCAATCCGTCAATCCGAGCGCTACCGCGTGATGAAACTCAGCGGTCTCTCCGATGCCGAAATAATGGATGCTTTCGACAAGCCTATCGACATGCACGTGTTCTCTTACGATGGCGGAATCGACACCACTATGACTCCTCGAGATTCTATCCTCTATCACAAGCACTTCCTCCGCACCGGATTCATGTCGATGGACCCCATAACCGGATATGTGAAAGCCTACGTGGGAGGTCCCAACTTCCGATTCTTCCAATACGACATGGTGTCGCGTGGCAGACGCCAGATTGGTTCTACCATTAAGCCGTTCCTCTACACCTACGCCATGGAGGAGGGCTACACCCCTTGCGACGAATTTCTCAATTCGCAGCCAACTATTCTCGACGAAAATGGCAACCCTTGGTCGCCTCGCAATGCAGGCTCCGCCCGCGTAGGAGAAATGGTGGATTTGAGATGGGCTTTGACCAACTCAAACAACTGGATTTCGGCTCGTCTCATGGAACGCCTCTCCCCTGCCACCCTTGTGCGCACTATGCACAACTTCGGCATCACGGGACACCTCGACCCGGTAATTTCGCTCTGCCTCGGTCCGTGCGATGTCTCGGTGAAAGAGATGGTCGGTGCATACACCGCCTATGCCAACAAGGGTATGCGCGTAGATCCGATTTTCGTGTCGCGAATCACCGACAACGAGGGGAACGTAATCAGCGAATTTACCCCGCAGCACACCGAGGTAATCAGCGAAGAAGCCTACTACAAAATCCTCTCGATTCTCCTGAATGTGGTCGATTCAGGTACAGGTAACCGCCTCCGCCGTGCGCCTTACAACATCGTGGCTCAAATGGGCGGTAAAACAGGTACTACCAACTACAACGCCGACGGATGGTTTATGGGATTCACCCCACAACTCGTGAGCGGTGTGTGGGTTGGTGGCGATGAGCGCTACATCCACTTCAACGGCATGGCTTATGGTCAAGGTGCCTCGATGGCTCTCCCGATATATGGTCTCTATATCAGCAAAGTGTATAACGACAAAACTTTGCACTACTCGCAGGACGCTCAATTCACATTCCCCGAGAACTTCAACCCCTGCTACAAGGAATTTGCAGCGCCCGAGGTGAACGAAGAGCCGGAGGAGGCAATCGAGGGTATGTTCGACTGATTTTTCCCGGCATATTTTTCTCGCAAATGCGTGAATATTTGTAATTTTCAATAGTTTTTACTACCTTTACACATTGATAAATAACAAGGAGGCAAGGATATGGGAAAAAAGTTGAAAAGATGCCCGATAGGGATACAGACATTCTCCGACATCATCGAGGAGAATTACATCTATGTCGATAAAACCGACTTGGTGTATGAGTTAGCCCATGGCGATAGTAGATACGTGTTTCTGAGCCGCCCGAGGCGGTTCGGAAAATCGCTTCTTGCATCCACTTTGCACAGTTATTTCTCCGGTCGCAAGGATTTGTTCAAGGGGCTGAAAATCGACAAGTTGGAGACCGAGTGGATTCAATATCCGGTCCTCCACTTCGATATGAGCGGCGGCAAGCACATGGCTGTAGATGCGCTTGAACGCTATCTCGGTTTGGCCCTTGCTGAATATGAGGCTTTATATGGAATAACTACACCTGCCGTAGATGTCAATAGCCGTCTAAAAATTTTGATAAAAAAGGCATACGAGCAGACCGGGCAGAAGGTGGTTATCCTTATCGATGAATATGACGCGCCGTTGCTCGATGTGGTGCACGAGGAAGAAAATTTGCCTAAACTTCGCAATGTGATGCGCAATTTCTACTCTCCTCTCAAGGCTTGCGACCCTTATATTAAATTTGCGTTCCTCACAGGCATCACCAAGTTTTCGCAACTCAGCATTTTCA
>SFER01000022.1 GCA_004557195.1 Bacteroidales bacterium
CGTCTCTAATGATGGATGGAACCGCTGTGGTCATATCGCCTCTCATCGCATTGATGAAAAACCAAGTCGATGCCATGCGCAATTTCAGTGAAGAAGATGGTGTGGATCACTTCCTGAATTCTTCCCTCAACAAGCAGGCTATCGACCAGGTGAAAACCGACCTGCTTTCGGGCAAGACAAAATTGCTTTATGTGGCTCCCGAATCGCTCACCAAAGAGGAAAACATTGAATTGCTTAAGAAAATTAAAATTTCGTTCTATGCTGTCGATGAAGCGCATTGCATCTCGGAATGGGGACACGACTTCCGCCCGGAATATCGCCGTATCCGACCTATTATCAACGAAATCGGTCCGCGTCCGGTGATTGCTCTCACCGCTACCGCCACTCCGAAAGTGCAACACGACATCCAGAAAAATCTCGGAATGCTTGGCGCTACAGTCTTCAAGTCTTCTTTCAACCGCCCCAACCTCTACTATGAGGTGCGCCCCAAAACCAAAGATGTAGATAAAGACATTATCCGCTTTATCAAGCAGCAAGAGGGCAAATCGGGCATAATTTACTGCCTGAGCCGTAAAAAAGTGGAAGAACTTGCCGAGACTCTATGCGTTAATGATATAAAGGCACGCCCATACCATGCCGGCATGGATAGTGCCACTCGCTCTGCCAATCAAGATGCCTTCCTCCTCGAAGAAATCGATGTTATCGTTGCCACTATCGCTTTCGGTATGGGCATAGATAAACCCGATGTGCGTTTCGTTATTCACTACGACATCCCCAAGAGTCTCGAGGGCTATTATCAAGAGACTGGGCGTGCCGGTAGAGATGGTGGTGAAGGCCTATGCATCACTTTCTACACTCATAAAGACCTCGAAAAACTCGAGAAATTCATGCAGAGCAAGCCTATTGCCGAACAAGAAATCGGCAAGCAATTGCTTCTCGAAACAGCATCCTACGCCGAATCCTCCTTATGTCGTAGGAAAACTCTCCTCCATTATTTCGGCGAAGAGTACACCGAAGACAATTGTGGTAATTGTGACAATTGTTTAAATCCCAAAAAACAAGTGGAAGCAAAGGACGAATTAGCGACAGTTCTCGAAACCGTTGTCGCTCTTAAAGAAAAATTCAAGGCTGATTACGTAATTAATGTTATTATTGGTAAGGAAACAAACGAGATTAAATCCTACCACCACAACGAACTCGAAGTCTTTGGCGCTATGACCCCCGAAGACGAGCGCCTCATCAATGCGGTGATTCGTCAGGCTGTCATTGCCGGTTATCTCGATAAGGACATTGAAAATTATGGCACCCTCCGTGTCACCAAGGCGGGGCACGCATTCCTCAAGAAGCCGACTTCTTTCAAAGTCGTGGAAGACAACGATTTTAGCGAATCGGATGAGGAAGTGCTCGTGAAAAGCGGTGCAAGTTGTGCCGTCGATCCCGAATTGTATCTCATCCTCAAAGACCTCAGAAAGAAAATCGCTAAAAGACTCGATTTGCCCCCTTATGTGATTTTCCAAGACCCATCGCTCGAGGCTATGGCTACCACTTATCCTATCAGCATTGAGGAGTTGCAAAACATCCCCGGTGTTGGCGCCGGAAAGGCTAAAAGGTATGGCGAGGAATTTGTAAAAGTAATCAAGCGCCATGTCGATGAAAACGAAATCGAGCGTCCCGAAGACTTGCGTGTGCGCAGCGTGGCAAATAAAAGCAAACTCAAAGTGTCTATCATCCAGGCAATCGACCGCCGCATCGCTCTCGATGAACTCGCTCGTTCCAATGGTCTCGAATTTGATGAGCTCCTCGACGAAATTGAGGCAATAGTGTATAGCGGCACCAAAATCAACATTAACTATTTCCTCGATGAAATCATGGACGAAGACCATCAGGCTGACATCTTCGACTACTTCAAGGAAAGCGAAAGCGACGACCTCGAAGCCGCTATCGAAGAGCTTGGCGACTGCACCGAGGAGGAAATCCGCCTCGTGAGGATTAAATTCCTTAGCGAACTCGGCAACTAACCAAGGCAATACGTTCATTACTACATAGAGGCGGCGGTCATCATCGACAGTGCCGCCTTCTAATTTTTGTGAATTTTGGTCTTTTTTTTTCGCATTTCACGAAAATGTATTACCTTTGTGGGCAATAAAATTTCTACATATATGTCTTTTATTGCAGATAGAGTATTAATGGAGGGTCTCACATTCGATGACCTCCTCCTTATTCCGGCTTATTCGGAAGTTCTCCCCAACAGTGTTAATCTCAAAACCAAATTCTCAAGAAACATCGCTCTTAATGTTCCCCTTGTTTCTGCCGCTATGGACACCGTTACCGAAGCAAGTCTCGCAATCGCGATTGCTCGTGAAGGTGGTATTGGTGTAATCCACAAGAATATGTCCATCGAGGAGCAGGCTCGCCAGGTTCATGCGGTGAAACGTGCCGAGAATGGTATGATTTACGACCCGGTTACAATCAAGGTCGGCTCAACAGTGAACGATGCTTTGAATATGATGCGCGAGTATCATATCGGCGGAATCCCGGTGGTCGATGGCGACAACAATCTTGTCGGTATTGTAACCAACCGTGATTTGCGTTTCGAGCGCAACCTCTCTCGCCGCATCGATGAGGTGATGACGAAAGAAAACCTTATCTCAACAACTCAAAGCACCAATCTCGAGGAGGCTGCCGAAATTCTTCAGCGCCACAAGATTGAGAAACTCCCGGTTGTTGACAAGAATGGAAAACTGATAGGTCTTGTTACCTATAAAGATATCACAAAGGCTAAAGATAAACCAAATGCTTGCAAAGATAGTTACGGACGCTTGCGCGTGGCTGCCGGCATCGGCGTTACTCGCGACAGTCTCCAGCGTGCGGCTGCCCTCGTTGAAGCCGGTGTTGACGCTATCGTTATCGACACCGCTCACGGCCATTCCAAAGGTGTGGTGACGGTGCTTGAACAAGTGAAGGCTCAATTCCCCGGCATCGATGTTGTTGTGGGCAACATTGCCACCGGCGAGGCTGCTCGTTTCCTTGTTGAGCATGGCGCTGACGCGGTGAAAGTGGGTATCGGTCCCGGCTCTATTTGCACCACTCGCATCATTGCAGGTGTAGGTGTGCCGCAGGTTAGTGCTGTGTATGATGTGGCTAAAGCCCTCGAAGGTACAGGTGTGCCTTTAATTGCCGATGGTGGTATCCGTTATTCGGGCGACATCGTTAAAGCTCTCGCAGCAGGTGCCTACTCGGTGATGCTTGGCGGAATGTTTGCCGGTGTTGAAGAGTCTCCGGGTGAAACTATTATTTTCAACGGCCGTAAGTACAAAACTTATCGCGGAATGGGCTCGCTCGAGGCAATGGAAAAAGGCTCTAAAGACCGTTATTTCCAAGCCGAGCAAACCGACTCCAAGAAACTCGTTCCCGAAGGTATTGCTGCCCGTGTGCCTTACAAAGGTACGCTTTACGAAGTCGCTTATCAGATGCTCGGCGGCTTGCGTGCGGGTATGGGCTATTGTGGTGCCGCCGACATTGAGGCGCTTCATCATGCTAAATTCACTCGCATCACAAATGCCGGTGTTGCCGAATCTCACCCCCACGATGTGGCTATCACAAGTGAGGCTCCCAACTACAGCAGAAGTTAAAAATTTAAATATTTCTGTTGCAATACAATTTATTGCATTTTTGTCCGTTATTTTAATTGTGTATTGTACAATTGATTTTAATGCGAAAATAACTTTAAATGAAAACTAAACATTTTTTGGCGGCGACGCTTTCTGCCTTGTTCCTCACGGTCTCGGCAGCCGATAAAAATCCCGTTGTTATGACTGTCAACGGGAAAGATGTGCGTTTGTCAGAGTTTGAATACCTTTATCGTAAAAACAAACAACAGCAAATCGAAGAGCAACCTTTCGACAAATATGTCGATATGTTTGTTACATATAAACTCAAAGTTGCCGATGCTGTTGCAGAGGGTATCGACACTACCAAGTCGTTCGTGCGTGAATATAATATGTATCGCAACGAACTTCTTCAGTCCTATCTCGAAGATAAAACCGTAAATGAGCGCCTTGCCCTCGAGCAATACGAGAGAATGGGCGAGGAGGTGGATGTTTATCATCTCATGATTTCTCTCGAGAATGGCAGCACGGTGTCTCGCACTCAACAGAAAGCCTATCTCGATAGCCTTCGCACTCTTCTTGTGAATGGTGCCGACTGGGCTGCTATTGCCGACAAACATTCAATCGATCCGAGCGCCAAGCGCAACCATGGTCACATCGGTTGGATTCGTAGCGGAATGTTCCCTTATCCATTTGAATATCAGGCATGGAATACCCCCGAGGGCGAAATCTCCGAGGTGTTTGCCACCGATTATGGCTATCACCTTGTAAAGCCTGTAGCACACCGTGCTTCCAAGGGTGAGGTGCTTGCCGAACACATCCTTCTCCTCACTCCGCGCGACCAAAATCCCGAAGGTGTTGCCGCAGTGAAGGCTCGCGTCGATAGTATCTATGCTCTCATTAAGAATGGTGCTGATTTCGAGGAACTTGCAAAACAATTCAGCGAAGATCCCGGCTCGAAACGCAATGGAGGTAAACTCCCTTGGTTTGGTGCAGGTCGCATGGTTCCCGCTTTCGAGAAAGTGGCTTTTGAAACTCCGATTGACTCGGTTTCTTTGCCATTCGCTACCCCTTATGGCTTCCATATCGTAAAGAAACTCGGTGCTCGTGGACTTAGCCCGTTTGATGAGGTGAAAGACCAGATTATCGCCCAGTTTAAGAACGATGAGCGCCACACCGCTGCTCGCGATGCCAAATTGGTGCAAATCAAGGAGGCTACCGGATTCAAATATCTCCCGGGTCGCGATGAAATGTTTGCTCAAATCAAGGCTTGTGGCGGTTTTGACTCGCTTTGTATCTCTCGCCTCGATGTGTGCGAAACTCCGTTGTTCTCTTTTGCCGATAAAAAAGTGCTCGTAAAAGACCTTATGCCGCGCGTTCGCGCTATGAAAGGCCTCACTGTGGTGGGTGCCGAACGCTTCATCGAAGATAATATCGACATTTATGCCAACGAGTTGCTCATCGATTATGAAATGAACCGCCTCGAAAAAGAAAATGTCGATGTTGCAAACCTCGCCAACGAATATCGCGACGGATTGCTCCTTTTCGCTGTCAGCGACAAGAAAGTGTGGCGTCGTAGTAACGAAGATGCCGAGGGCCTCCAGGCATTCTTTGAGGCAAACCGCGGCAAATACACATGGGATAAGCCTCGCTTTAAAGGTCTCCTCATCCAGGCTGCCAACGACAGTGTGTCCGCTCTCATCAATGACCGCCTTGCCACTCTCGGTGGCGACACCATCATGAGTACAATCCGCAAAGAATTTGCCGGCAATGTGAGAATCGACAAGGTTATTCTCCCGCAAGGCAAAAACTCATTGATTGATGTTTGCGCATTTGGTGCCGATAAGGCCACAGCCAAGCCCGATTCTCGCTACCCAGTTTATTTCGTTTACGATTGGCGAATTATCGAGGCTCCCGAGGTGGCTGCCGACGACAAGGGTGCAGTCGTTGTCGATTACCAAAACCAACTCGAAAGCGACTGGATTGCCGAAATGAAGGCAAAATATCCTGTAAAAATCAATAAAAAGGCTTTGAAGAAAGTAAAATAGAAAAATATTTACTACTTTTGAAAGTTATTTCAAAATGGTGAATATGTTTAAGAATGTCTTCCTCTCTATACTTCTCGTTTTCTGCCTTTGCTCTTGTGGCAAAAGCAGCGACGAAGTGAGTGAGGAAGACGTTCTTGTAGTGTGTGGCGGAAAGTCGCTCTCTCGACAGGAAGTGGTGGCAAATATCCCCCGCGGATTGTCGCGCACCGACAGTGCCGCCATGGCTCGCAAATATATCGACTCGTGGATCGACACCCATCTGCTTTCCGAAATTGGCATCCGCAATATCCCCGACATCGAGCGCATCGACAAGATGGTGGAGGAGTATCGCAATATGCTCATAGCCTATGAATACCGCCGCAGAATGCTAATCAACGAGATGTCGGAATTTAAAATCCCTGCCGACACGCTGAAAGTGTACTACGAGCAGCACAAAACCGATTTCGTGCTTGAGCGCCCCATTATCCGAGGAATCTACATAAAGATTTCCGACAAGGCTGAGCATCTCAACGACCTGCGACGTTGGTACAAGAGCGAGAAGCAACGCGATATTGAGCGTCTCGAGAAATATGGCTTAAACGGGGCAATTCACTACGATTACTTCCGCGACCGCTGGATCGATTGGTCCGAAATCGAGAAAAATATCCCCGAGACGTTTACAAATCCTAATAATTTCGTTAAAACACATAAAAACTTCGAGTTGAATAAAAATGGTTTTGTATATTTGTTAAACATTACCGAATATCGGGAAAAAGGCGATATAATGCCATTTGATTTTGCGGAGAAGAAAATTAGAGAGATATTTGTAAACGCTAACAGATTGCGTCTCGACGCTCTGCTCCGGCAAGACCTCTATCGCGAAGCCTTGAACTCCGGTGATTTGGTGATTTACGACAACAATAGCAAATAACAACAGTAAAAAAACATATATTTTAAAAGATAGCAAAGTGAAAACTAAATTCGTTACAGCATTCTTGATTCTTGCCGCTTTATCGGCTTTTGCCAACAACATCGTTGAAGAAGTGGCTTGGGTTGTCGGCGATGAGCCTATATATAAAAGTGAAATTGAAGAGCAATACAACCAGATGCAATATGAGCGCACCCCGATAAAGGGCGACCCGTATTGCGTTATTCCCGAACGGATGGCTGTTGAGAAACTTTTCCTTCATCAAGCCAAAGTCGATACCGTTGAGGTGCAAGACGCAATGGTGATTCGTGAGGCTGAGAGCCGTATCAATTATTTTATCACCAACCTCGGCTCTAAGGAGAAGGTGGAGGAGTATTTCCGCAAGTCGATTCCCGAAATGCGCGAGATGCTCATCGAGATGATTCGCAATCAATATGCAATCCAGGAGGTGCAACGCTCTCTCACCAAGGATATCAAGGCAACTCCCGCCGATGTGCGCCGTTTCTATGCCGGAATCGCACAAGATTCGCTTCCATTCATCCCCAAGCAGGTCGAAGTGCAGATTATCACTCTCAACCCCATCATCCCTCAGCAGGAAATCGATGAGGTGAAGTCGCGTCTCCGCGATTTTGCCAACAAAGTGAACAATGGCGAAAGCGAATTTTCCACCCTCGCTATCCTTTATTCCGAGGATGGCAGTTCAATGTATGGCGGCGAACTCGGTTTCAAGGGTAAAGGCGAACTCGTTCCCGAATTTGCAAGTGTCGCTTTCAACCTCAACGACACCAAGAAAGTTTCCAAGATTGTTGAAACCGAATTTGGTTTCCACATCATCCAACTTATCGAGAAACGCGGCGACCGTGTCAACTGCCGACACATCGTCCTTCGTCCTAAAGTGTCCGACAAGGATCTCACCGAGGCTATCCATCGTCTCGACTCTCTTGCAACAGATATCCGTGCCGGAAAATTCACATTCGAGGATGCCGCACAATATGTGTCGCAAGACAAAGATTCCCGCAACAACCGCGGTATTATGGTGAATACTCGTAGCGAAGGCAGCACCAAGTTTGAAATGGCAGACCTTCCACAGGAAGTGTCGAAGGTGGTGGATACCCTTGCCGTTGGGCAGATTAGCGAGCCTTTCATCATGATGAATCCAAAGACCAATCGCGAGGTGGTGGCAATCGTCAAACTCACCAACCGCATCGATGGGCACCGTGCAAACATGGCTGACGACTACCAAGTGCTCAAGAGTATGTATGAGCGTTCGCGCCAGCAGGAAATCATTGCCGAATGGATTAAAAAGAAACAGCGCGAGACTTTCATCCGCATCGAGGAAGGATGGCGAAACTGCGATTTTGAATACGACGGCTGGTTGAATCATTAACATGTCCCGATGAAGCAAACCTCTAATAAACACCATAACAATGGGCACATGGTTCTTTGCGGAATCTTGTGCCTTTTGGCTATTTCTATCGGAATGGGTGGTATTGATGTTTCCAATGCCCAGAAACATGTCTTTACCCCTCAAATTCCTTCTGCCGACCGCAATGTCAAAAACAAGGTGTTCCTTGAATATGCCGACCGCCTTGTGATGGATGAGCGCATCAGCCCCGACTATCAGGTGCTTTACGGAAATGTGAAGTTCCGCAAAGAGGGGATGCTCATGTTTTGCGATTCGGCACATTTCTACGAGAAGACAAATTCTTTCAACGCTTTCGGCAACGTGAGAATGGAACAAGGCGACACGCTTTTTGTCTATGCCGATGTGCTCTACTACGATGGCATTGAGGAATTTGCCCGACTGCGAAACAATGTGAGGCTTGAAAACCGAAACACAACTCTTTTCACCGACAGCCTCGACTACGATATGCGCTCCAATATCGGCTATTACTTCGATGGCGGACGCATTGTCGATGAGGAGAACGAACTCGCATCTATCTATGGGCAATATTCTCCCGACACCAAGGATGCCGAATTTCTCTATGAAGTGACGCTCACCAACGAACGTTATGTGATGCACACCGACACTCTTCACTACAATACCGCCAATCACATTGCCGATATCGTGGGATACACCACTATCGTCTCGGATAGCAACATAATCTATTCGGATAGAGGGTGGTATAACACTTCCAGCGAAGATGCCGCACTCTACAACCGTTCGCTCATTGTCGGAAAGGACGGACAGAAGCTCACCGGAGACACAATCTTCTTTAATCGCGACCGCAATTTTGGCGAAGTGTTTGGCAATATGATTTTAACCGATTCGGTCCACAGCAGTATTCTCGAGGGGGATTATGGCTTCCATGACGACAATAAGAAGGTGTCTTTTGCTACCAAGCGCGCTCGTGCTATGGAATTTTCTCAAAAAGACACTCTTTATCTCCATGGCGACACTATCCGCACTTTCCTCGAGGAGGGTCCCGACTCGCTGCGTGTGCTCACAGCCCATCACAAGGTGCGTTTCTTCCGTGTGGATATGCAGGGAGTAGCCGATTCGGTTAGTTTCACCGAGCGAGACACTATGGTGCGCATGTTCCGTCATCCGGTGGTGTGGAACGCAAACCGCCAGGTATTCGGCAACGTAATTGAGGTGCATCTCAACGACAGCACCGTGGATTATGCCCAATTGCCCGATTTTGGCTTCATGATAGAGGATATCGAGCATCCATATTACAACCAACTGTCGGGCAAAGAGATGAAAGCATATTTTGAGAATGGAGACATTCGCCGTCTCGATGTGAGCGGTAATGTGCTCACTCTCTTCTATCCCATGGAGCGTGATTCAACCTACAATAAACTCATCAACAGCGAAAGCAGTTTCATGACCATACTTTTCAAGAATCGGGATATCGAGAAACTCAATATGTGGCCCGATGTCTCCGGCAAGGCAATTCCGTTGTATTTGCTCAAGCGAAAAGAGATGTATCTCGAGAATTTTGCGTGGTATGATGCTGTCCGCCCGAAGGATAAAGATGATATTTTCAATATCCCACCCGAGATGGTGGCTCTAATGTCGGAACCGGAGAAAACCACCAAGCGCGACAATCGTCGTTCACGAAAGGGTGGGGGTGATGCTCCTGCAAAGCCCAAGGCTTCGACTATTCAGGTTCCGGAAAAGCCCGAAACGGCAACCGATTCCGTAGTCTCCGACTCGATTCACGCCGGTAATATGATTGAAAAAATAGAAAAATAGCGAAATAAATGAGTGATGTGATTAAATTGCTGCCCGATTCGGTAGCAAACCAGATTGCCGCCGGCGAGGTGATTCAGCGTCCGGCATCGGTAATTAAAGAATTGGTGGAAAATGCTATTGATGCACAAGCGACATCGGTGGAGATTATTCTCAAGGATGCCGGTCGCACTCTCATTCAGGTGGTGGACAATGGCGTGGGAATGAGTGCCACAGATGCTCGTCTTGCATTTGAGCGCCATTCAACTTCCAAAATTCGCAAAGCCGACGACCTCTTTTCGCTCGCTACCATGGGTTTCCGTGGCGAGGCGCTCGCTTCTATTGCGGCTATCGCTCAGGTGGAGCTTCGCACTCAGCGCAAGGAGGACGAAGTGGGCACTTTCATCGAAATTGAAGCCTCGAAATGCTTGCGTCAGGAACCCGGATATTTTGGCACCGGAAGTTCGTTTATGATTAAGAACATATTTTTTAATGTTCCCGCTCGCCGCAAGTTCCTGAAAAACAACCAGGTGGAGCTGAGTAATATACTCCGCGAGTTTGAACGCCTTGCGTTGGTAAACTATGGCACCGATTTCACACTCTCACACAATGGGAATGTGATGTATCAGTTGCGCGGCGAGTCGTTCAAGCAGCGAATTGTGGCTTTATTCGGACGCACTTTCGACACACAGCTCATCCCGGTGGGCATCGACACATCTCTTATCAAAATCGACGGGTTTGTGTGCCGCCCCGAGAATGCCCGAAAGCGCAATCAACAGCAATTCCTGTTTGTCAACGGGCGCTTCATGCGGCATCCCTATTTCCATAAGGCAATTATGAGTGCCTATGAGCAACTCATCCCTGCCGATGAACAACCCAATTATTTTCTCAATTTTTCGGTAGATCCGGGTAGCATAGATGTAAATATCCATCCCACAAAGACCGAAATCAAGTTTGAAAACGACCAGCCGATATGGCAGATTATCAATGCTGCCGTGAAAGAGGCTCTCGGACGCTTCAGTCTTGCTCCGACTATCGATTTCGATAACGAAGACGCGCCCGAAATCCCGACATTCTCGGCATCTCGTCGCGATGTAGAGCAGCCCGAAATCGCTCTCGACAGTTCATACAACCCATTTAATCAGCCTCGTAAGTCTTCGTCGTCGGTTGTGGGACGCGCTTCTTCTATCAATCGCTCAAATAGCAACGATTCGGCGCGCGATTGGGATAAATTATATGAAAATTTCAGCCGCGAGAGCACCTCATCCATTGTAGAATCGTCGGTCGATGATTTGCCACCCTCTTCAGAGCCTGAACAGCAGACTATTTCTGATGAGGATATCTCTATGAAGGCGATGCAAGTTAAGGGGCGATATATTCTCTCCCAGGCTAAGTCGGGGATTATGATAATCGACCAGCATCGTGCCCATGTGTGCGTGCTGTTCAATCGTTTTATGGCGCAGCGCCGCACCAATGTGCTTCACAGCCAGCGATTGCTTTTCCCCGAAGTGCTCCATCTCACACAGCCGCAGTCGCTTATCGTCGAGGAGATTGCCGAAGATTTGCGTCTGGTGGGATTCGATCTGTCCTCTCTTGGAGGCAACGATTGGAGTGTCAATGGAGTACCCTCGGATATCGATGGACTTGATGTTCAGGATCTGCTCAACAAGGTAATAGAATCAGTAATAGATGGCGGTGAGTCGCTGTCGGACAGATTGTTCGAGCATGTTGCTCTCAAGGTGGCGGAACAGGCTGCTATCCCTTACGGCAGGCTTCTCTCGGATGCCGAGATGGAGTCGTTGATGGGCGACTTACTTCAACTCCCTTCACCCAACTACACCCCCGATGGTCGTTTGGTGATAAACATCCTCTCAACCGATTCTCTCAATAATATGTTCCAGTGATGTTTCGTATCTATTCTTTTATCGCAGTATTGCTTATGGCTTTGAATGTTTCGGCGGCAGGAGTCTCGGCTCGTCTCGACTCCCTTTTCAATAGCCGCTACACACCCGATTCTCCCGGCGCACAATTTCTTGTCGCTGTGGGCGATAGCATTATCTACGAGAATGCACGAGGCGTTGCCGATTTCTCCACCGGAGCAAGAATCGATGCCGATACGCGCTTTAATATCGCCTCGATTTCAAAGCAGTTTACAGCCATCTCGGTATTGAATATGGCGAATATGGGATTGCTCACAATCGATGACTGCGTGCTCAAGTATTTCCCCGATTTTGACGCCACAATGTTTGCTCCAATCACATTACGCCATCTTATGAGCCACACTTCCGGGATTCCCGACACACGTCCGCGCGATAATCGCAACTGGATGCTCACCGTAACCGATAGCGAGAGCATTGATTATATGTTTTCGCTCAAAAAAGGGAAGTTCCCTCCCGGAACCGCCTACGACTATATCAACCCCACATATCAACTCCTGTATGCCATTATCGAACGACTCTCGGGACGTAGTTTTGTCGATTACCAGCGCGACAACTTGTTCATTCCCGCGGGTATGCGCTCCACTTTCTATTTCGATGCCTCCGAGACACATTCCAATGTAGCCCATGGGTATGTGAAAGAGGATGCCGAGGCAAGTGCCGACCGAGATGTGCAGAAGGAGACGGTGTATGCCGATGCCGGATTTGCTGATGCTGCCGGACGCCGGTGGCATGAATATGACTATGGTGAAGAAACTTTCTTTGCCACCAAAGCCGATGGAGGCATCTACTCTTCGGCGCGCGACCTGCTTGCGTGGGAACACGCCCTTGCCGGAGCCGAGGTGGTTGATGCCGAGTCGCTACGCGTCGCATATACTCCCCACATCGAGGTTACGGGAAGCGAGTGGTGCTCCTATCAAAATCGTCCATTCACCTCCTACGGGCTCGGTTTCTTTATCGATAACACCCCGGGGCGCCCGGTGAAGGTGTATCACACCGGCGACAATGGCGGTTTTCAAGCCTATCTTGCCAAATATCCATCGCGTAATGTGGTTGTTGTGCTTCTTGAGAATCGCAACGATTTCGACCGCTGGAGTTTTGCCCAAAAAGTCGATGAAATACTAAAAGAAGGCGGTATTTTGACAGATTAACGGCTTTTAATGTATTTTTCTTTCTAAATTGCTTTTTTTTCACTATCTTTACACATTAATTTAAAAGTAAATGCGAAGATTATCATCATTTATATTGTTTTGCCTTGTTTCTGCCTTTGTTTCTCTTGCAATGACACTGCAAGATGCTAAGAACCTATACAGAAAAGGGGAGTATGCCAAGGCTTTGCCCGAATTTGAACGCCAGTATAAGAAGAATCCGCGCAATGCTTCGATTAATCATTGGCTCGGTGTGTGCCTTTTCTACGAAGGCAAATATGCTCGTGCCGAAAAATATCTTATCTATGCCGATAAGAAAGAGGTGCGAGAGTCGGCTTATTATCTTGCCCGGCTTTATTACATCCAGTATCGAGGAGCCGAGGCTATAGAATATGCCGAAAAATATGAGGCATCCTTTGACGATTCAAAGAAAGAGACCATTCCGGCATCGAAAGCACGGGAATTGGAACTCATCAAGCGTGCCGCTTCTATGATGGACCATGTCGATAACATCGAGGTGATAGACAGTATGGTGGTTGAGAAAGACAAATTCTTCAGTTACTACCGCATCTCCCCTGAAGCAGGTTGCATCGAGTCGGCAGATGTTCTTCCCGAAGGGTTTGACAACAACACGGGAGTGGTGTTCCTCCCCGAGACTCGCAGTAGCATGATGTGGTCGATGACCGATTCAGTCGGTGTATCGCACATTGTTGAGAGCACAATGCTCCACGATAAATCTTGGGACAAGCCACACATTGTCGGCGACAACCTCGGCGAGGGCGGTGATGTTTGCTATCCGTTTATGATGCCCGATGGAGCAACGCTCTATTTCGCCGGAAATGGCGACAATTCAATCGGCGGTTATGATATTTTTATGACTCGTCGCGATTCCGAGACGCTCGAGTATTACAAGCCTCAGAATATGGGATACCCCTACAATTCCCCCTATGACGATTATCTGCTTGTGATAGACGAGTTTACCGGTGTCGGCTGGTGGGCTACCGACCGTAATAGAATCGATGACATGCTCACAATCTACATTTTCAAATCTCGCGAAGTGCGCGACAATTATAGCACCGACAACCCGAATCTTCCGGCACTTGCCGCTCTTCGCTCCATCAAAGACACATGGCGAGAGGGTGCCGACTATTCGGCTCTGCTCGATGCTATTGCCGCGATTGAGGATGTGGAACCGATGGTTGAGCGTGAATTTGAATTTGAGTTGCCAAACGGCAAAATCTACTACAATTTCGATGATTTCAAGTCGGCTGACGCGCGCAAACTCATGACCGACCTTGTTGAACTTCAATCCACACTTGGAAGCAAGGAGCGCCGACTTGAAGAGTTGCGCACAAAATATGCCTCCAACCGCTCGGCGGCACTCGGACGCAACATCCTGCAGCTCGAAAATGAAGTGGAGTCGTTGCGCAGCTCGATTTTTAATATGTCAAACAAAATAAGAACTATCGAAAAATAATATTTCATCTTAAAACCTATTAGTTATGGTAGAATTTCTATTTATACTGCTACCTGTTCTGATACTTATAGTATTGGTGGTATTTTTCTATTATGTGCCCTTCTTCTTGTGGATTTCGGCACGCGTTTCAGGTGTTAGCATCTCATTGATTCAATTGTTTCTAATGCGCATTCGTAAGGTGCCGGCTCAGACTATCGTTCGAGCAATGATCGAAGCCCACAAGGCGGGGTTGAGCGAGGTGAACCGCGACGACCTCGAGGCGCACTACCTTGCCGGTGGTAATGTCGAAAAAGTTGTTCATGCACTCGTTTCGGCAGCCAAGGCAAATATCGAACTTACATTCAAAATGGCAACCGCCATCGACCTTGCCGGTCGTGATGTGTTCCAGGCTGTGCAGATGTCGGTAAATCCAAAAGTTATCGACACACCGCCTGTAACTGCAGTGGCAAAGGATGGTATCCAGTTGATTGCCAAGGCGAGGGTTACCGTGCGTGCCAATATCCGCCAGTTGGTGGGTGGTGCAGGTGAGGACACCGTTCTCGCTCGTGTGGGCGAAGGAATTGTATCCTCGATTGGTAGTAGCGAAAGCCACAAGCAGGTGCTCGAAAATCCCGATTCAATCTCCAAACTCGTGCTCAAGAAAGGTCTTGATTCAGGTACCGCTTTCGAAATTCTCTCTATCGACATTGCCGACATCGACATAGGTAAGAATATCGGTGCCACACTTCAAATCGACCAGGCTCAAGCCGATAAGAATATCGCTCAAGCCAAGGCAGAGGAACGCCGCGCCATGGCAATCGCTCTCGAGCAGGAAAACAAAGCTAAGGCTCAAGAGGCAAGAGCGCGTGTAATAGAGGCTGAAGCCGAAGTGCCCAAGGCTATGGCTGAGGCATTCCGAAATGGCAACCTCGGTATTATGGATTATTATAGAATGAAAAATATGGAGGCTGACACTACAATGCGCGAGGCTATTGCCAAACCTATTCAACAGCCCGATAATAAATAGTTTATCTAAATGTATTCTTTTTTGATTTCTTTAGGTATCCTCATCGGAGGATACCTAATTTATGGAGCCTTTGTTGAGCGACTTTTCGGCGTGGATTCAAGCCGAAAAACACCCGCCTACACCATGACCGATGGCATCGACTATATGCCTATGCCCACATGGAAGGTGTTCCTTATTCAGTTTTTAAACATTGCGGGTCTTGGACCCATTTTCGGCGCCATTATGGGCGTTATGTTTGGCACTTCTGCATTCTTGTGGATTGCACTCGGCACAATATTCGCCGGTGCCGTTCACGATTTCCTTGCAGGGATGCTTTCTATCCGTTCCGGTGGTAAGTCTTTGCCCGAACTCGTTGGCGACCAACTCGGCACCACGGTGAAAGTGGTCATGGAACTGTTCTCCGTGTTGCTTCTCATCCTCTTGGGTGCCGTGTTTGTAGTTAATCCTGCCGACCTGCTTGCTACCATTACTCCATGGAGCGCAACAATCTGGATTGCAATCATTTTTGTCTATTTTTTCCTTGCCACTCTTCTCCCAATTGACAAGGTGATAGGCAATCTATATCCGGTTTTCGGTATAGCCTTGTTGTTTATGGCGGTTGGCATCCTTGCAGTGCTGCTTGTGCAACATTCCGGCTCTATTCCCGAATTTACCGAAGGACTTCAGAACCGACAGTCAAATCCCGATGCACTCCCGATATTCCCGATGATGTTCATCTCGATTGCATGCGGTGCAATCTCGGGTTTTCATGCCACGCAGTCGCCACTCATGGCACGTTGCATGAAAAATGAGAAATATGCTCGCCCTGTGTTCTACGGAGCAATGGTAACCGAGGGCATTGTAGCATTGATTTGGGCGGCTGCCGCTGTGGCATTTGCCGGCTCTTTCGATGGCCTTGCAGAATTGCTTGGCACTCAGAAACCAGCACGCATTCTCTATAACCTTTCCACTCAATGGCTCGGGATGGTTGGCGGTTTCCTCGCCATGCTTGGTGTGATTTTTGCGCCTATCACTTCGGGAGACACTGCTTTGAGAAGCGCCCGCCTCATTGTAATGGAAACTTTCAAAATCAAGAGCAATTCTATAGCCATGCGCTTGCTTGTGTCGGTGGCGCTGTTTGCAGTTACCTTTGTAATTATGAACATCGATTTCACAGTGCTGTGGCGCTATTTCGCTTGGAGTAACCAAACCCTCTCGGTGTTCACTCTCTGGACCATCACCGTGTATCTCGCCCGTAAATCCAAACCATATTTGGTTACTCTCATTCCGGCGGTGTTCATGACAATGGTAACCACCACATACATCTGCTTCGCACCCGAAGGACTCAGATTGGGATGGATTGTCTCGATTGCCATCGCTTCGGTTGTGTCGCTTTTGTTTTGTGGCTTGTTTGTCAAGTTCCTCAATTCCATTAAGAAGGAGCGCAAATTATGATAGACATAAAAAAGATAACAGAACATACTACAAAGTATAATTTCCACACCCACACTCAGTTTTGCGATGGGCGTGATTCTATTGCCGATATAACGAATTCGGCTGTTGAGGCGGGGTTTCTGCATCTCGGCTTTTCGCCACACAGCCCGATTCCATTCGATTCCCCTTGCAATATGAGCAAGAAGTCGGTGCCGGTTTATTTCGAAGAGCTCAATCGTATGCGCGAGAAATATGGCACCCAAATCAATATCTACACCTCGATGGAAATCGATTATATTAGCGACGACTGGGGACCTGCCAATCCCTATTTCAAGTCGCTAAACCTCGATTATGCTATCGGTTCGGTGCATTTTATCCCATATCGCGATGGGGAATATGTCGATATAGATGGTCGGTTTGAGAATTTCAAGAAGAAAATGGGTATCTATTTCGATAACGATATCCGAGCTGTGGTTGAGAGTTTCTACCATCAGTCGATGGCTATGATTGAGGCAGGCGGCTTCGATATCATCGGTCATTTCGACAAAATCGGCCATAATGCCGGCGATTTCTGTCCCGGCATTGAAGACGAGCCGTGGTATTTAG
>SFER01000218.1 GCA_004557195.1 Bacteroidales bacterium
GCGCTCATCCCTATGTACCTCCTCATCGGTGTTTGGGGCTCGGGCAACAAGAACTATTCGGCAATGAAGCTCACCCTTATGCTCATGGGTGGCTCGGCATTCCTCATGCTCGGCATTATCGGTATCTACTACCATAGTGCTGCCGATGGCAACCTCACAATGAACATCCTCGAAATCTCTCAAAATGCAGCAATCCCCACCAACTGGCAATATTTCCTCTTCCCGATGACTTTTGTCGGATTTGGTGTTCTTGGTGCTATGTTCCCATTCCACACATGGTCGCCCGATGGTCACGCATCTGCACCCACTGCAGTGTCGATGCTCCACGCCGGCGTGTTGATGAAACTTGGAGGCTACGGCTGCTTCCGCGTGGCTATCTACTTGATGCCTCAGGCTGCCGCCGAACTTTCGTGGATTTTCCTCATCCTCACAGGTATCAGTGTGGTTTATGGTGCATTCAGCGCTTGTGTTCAGACCGACTTGAAATACATCAACGCCTACTCTTCGGTGAGCCACTGCGGCTTGGTGCTCTTTGCAATCCTCATGCTCAACACCACTGCAATCACCGGTGCTGTTATGCAGATGCTCTCCCACGGTCTTATGACTGCATTGTTCTTTGCCCTCATCGGTATGATTTATGGTCGTACTCACACTCGCGACGTCCGCGAAATGGGTGGTTTGATGCAGATTATGCCTTTCCTCTCGGTAGGTTATGTCATTGCCGGTCTCGCTTCGCTCGGTCTTCCCGGTCTTAGCGGTTTCGTTGCCGAAATGACTATCTTCGTCGGTTCATTCCAGCACGCCGATATGTTCCACCGTGTATTCACAATCATCGCTTGCTGCTCGATTGTAATCACTGCGGTGTATATCCTCCGTGTCGTTGGAAAACTCCTCTTCGGTGCCGTTCAAAACGAGCATCACCGCGAGCTCACCGATGCCGAGTGGTATGAGCGACTCTCCACTATCACACTCATCGTGTGTGTGGCTGCTATCGGTTGCTTCCCTAACTTCTTCAGCGAGATTATTAAAAACGGAGTCTTGACTATTATTCAAGTTCTGCCTCAATAAACAACTAATTTAGATTTGAAACTATGGATTATTCTCAGTTTTTAAATATGCCGCAAGAACTTGGATTGCTTCTCGTATTCCTTTTGGTCTTCCTTTACGACCTCTTCTTGCCTAAAAAAGCGCAAAGCGGGCTTGCTGCCTTCACCGCAGTGGTGTTTGCCATCTTTACAATAGCGGCACCATTCATGACCGCAGCACCGGCATTCTCGGGTATGTTTGAGGGCAACACCGCCACTTCGGCAGTGAAATGCGTTCTCAATATCGGTATGCTCATCGTGCTCGTTCAATCGGTGAAATGGGCAAACAGTGAATTTATCACCGTCCGTCGCGGCGAATTTTACTCGTTGCTCCTTGTTACCCTCCTCGGTATGTATTTCATGGTGTCGGCTCGCCACTTCCTCCTTTTCATCATCGGCTTGGAAATGGCTTCGCTCCCCATCGCTGCTCTTGTCGCTTTCGACAAGCGCCGCTACGAGAGCCATGAGGCGGCTGCCAAATACCTCTTCACTGCGATTTTCTCATCTGCAGTGTTGCTCATGGGTCTCTCGTTTGTCTATGCACTCAGCGGCTCTCTCTATTTCGACGACATCGCATATTGCGTAATTGGCGACACAAGCGCATTGCTCATCGTGGCTCTCGCTTTCGTAATCGCCGGTATCGGTTTCAAATTGTCGCTCGTTCCGTTCCATCTCTGGACTGCCGACGTTTACCAAGGTGCACCCACCAGTGTAACTTCCTATCTCTCGGTAATCTCCAAAGGCGCCGCCGCATTCTCATTCCTTGTGGTTCTCTCGCAGGCTTTCGGTGCCGTGTATTCGCAAGTGTGGGAATGGATGCTCTATGCACTCATTATCCTCACAATCACCATCGGTAACCTATTCGCCATTCGCCAGACCAACCTCAAGCGATTCCTCGCATTCTCGTCGATTTCGCAAGCCGGCTACATCGTGCTCGGCGTTATCGCTTGCTCGGCACTCGGTATGACATCCTTGATGTTCTACGTCCTTGTCTATATTTTCTCCAACCTTGCCGCTTTCGGTGTAATTCAAGCCATCGAAAACAACTGTGGTAAGGTGAACATCGACGACTACAACGGACTTTACAAGACAAATCCCATGCTTTCGGTTGCCATGATGCTTGCGATGTTCTCATTGGCAGGTATCCCTCCGTTTGCAGGATTCTTCAGCAAATTCTTTATCTTCACCTCGGCATTGCAAGCCGGCACGGTTTCGATGTATGTCCTTGTGCTCATCGCATTGATTAACACTATCGTGTCGCTCTACTACTACCTCCTCGTGGTGAAGGCAATGTTTATCCACCAAGACGATTGCGTGATTGCGCCATTCAAGAGCGCCCTCTCGGAACGCATCGCCCTTTTGGTATGTGTTATCGGTATCATCCTCATCGGTATCGTGCCATTCTTCTACACATTCCTCGAGGCGGCTTCGGTTTTGGCATAAAAACAAAACGCTCCATAATTCGCGGCAGCGGGACGGTATCGCCCCGCTGCTTTGTTTCTCGCCAACCTTCCCTTAAAGTCTGTAACCATCCGAAATAAGCCGATTTGAATTCAAAAAATCAAGTCGGCTTTAAATATTATTGCTGTCTGATAAAACTTTTTTGAGGGTCTGAAAAAATTAGGGCGGGTTCCATTTGCAGGAGTCCGCCCTTTATGGTTACTTTGCTTTTGCAACTAAACTCAATAACCATGGGCAAAAGTAATCATTTTAGCGGACAGCGCTCTATAGTCAGGTAATAAATTTACTTAATAA
>SFER01000219.1 GCA_004557195.1 Bacteroidales bacterium
AACATAGGTTTCGAGCCATCCCCATTTCTCAGCGTTGGCATAAGCATTAGCTACCACCGTTGATGTGAGATAAGTGCAAAGGCCCGGGCTGTGAAGACCATCAGTGCTTTTGCCTTCGACTATCATGGCTTGGAAATCGGCAATGGTGAGAGTGCACTCGGCAGCACCACCATCGGTGAGGAATGCTTGAAGCATGTCGTCTTTGTCGGTCCATCCGTAAGGATTGTGTTGTCCGCCGTTGAGTTCATAAGTAACGGCAAAAGAAGATGTAGTCGCACAAATTGCGGCTGCAAGAAGTAAAAATACTTTTTTCATACAGAAATATTTAAAATGTTTAGTAAAAATAGTTGCAAAAGAAAAATAGTTATTTTATAGATTTTGCAAAGTACACACTATTTAACCGAATTAACAAATATATGTAGTTAATGATTGTTAAACTCTTGTTTGACACTTGACTCGTACCTTGCGTCATGCTTTAACTTTGCACTCGCTAAGCAAAATAAGTCGCGCGATGAAGAAAAAAGAAACAAAATTGAAAATCGGAGAGTTTTCTCGCTTGATGCAGGTAACGGTGAAGACACTGCGGCACTACGAGTCGCTCGGGCTGCTGATACCCGCCGAGGTGGACGACAGCAGCGGCTACCGCTACTACACCATCTCGCAGATGCAGCGCCTCAACAGCATCCTCGCCCTCAAGAATCTCGGCTTTTCGCTCGAGGAGATTGGCTCGCTCTATGACGATGACATCCATTCGCCCGGTGTGGAAGCGCTCGAGGAGAAGTGCCTGGAATGTGAGCGGCAGATTGAGAGCCTCGGTGAACGCCTGCGCCGCCTCAAGGAGATGATACACTCTCGCAAAAACATCAACAAAATGGAAAAATTCACTATTCAATCGCTCCCCGCAATTATTGTGGCATCGCATCGCGAAGTCCTGTCGGGATATGACGCAGTGGGGGAGATGTGTGTTAATGTAATCGGTCCCGAGATGCACCGCCTCGGCTGCCGCTGCACCCCCAACGGCTACTGCTTCACCATAGAGCACGACAAGGAGTATCGCCCCGACAATGTGGATATCGAATACTGCGAGCAGGTGGAGGAAGCGCTCACCGACAGCCCAATCGTGCAATTCAAGCACCTGGAAGCGGTTCCCGAGGCATTCTGCATGCAGCACCGCGGTCCTTACAACCGGTTCCGCGAGTCGTATGCCGAGGCGTTCCGCCGCATCGAGGAGATGGGCTGCCGAGTGGCAGGGCATCCGCGCACAGTCTATGTCGATGGCATCTGGAACGAGGAAAATCCCGAAAACTGGCTCTCAATCATCCAAATCCCCATCGAAAAATCGAAATAACCCACCTCGGTGGAGAGTGGAAACGGTCCCGCGAGGGACCGTTTTTGCTATTTGAGCTTGAGGGATGTGCCTTTTGGCGATTCGTTGTTCACCGGGTCGAGGGCTGTTACCACCACTGTGCCGCCTTTCACCTTGTCAGGGAGGATGAACGATGTGTCGTAGGTTATGGCTACGATGGCGTCGGCGCGGTCGAGTTTCACCTTCCCTTTTGGGAAGTGGTAGATAACAAATGCTCGCTGCTGCTGGAGCGGGTCGGTGGCTTTGGCTCGTTTCCACGAGAGAGTGCGCCCCTTGAGGGTGAGGTCGAGCACTTCGTCGGGGGCGATGTCGTCAATCCAGGTGTAGGCGGGCACGATTGCGGGGGTTGATTGGAGGTCGTTGGCGAGCAGGTCGGCTACCCCTTTGTAGTTGCGTGTGATTGAGTAGCCGGGCCACCAGCAGTTGCCTTGCACGTTGTCGAGCGAGCGCGAGAGTTCGATTTTGTGTCTCAACTGGTTTGTTTCGGTCGAAGGAGCCAAGTCGGGGTGGTCCATGATGTTGTTGACCGATTGTCCGAAATACATGTGGCGGCCGTTGGCGTTATCGTTCCACCAGTGTGCGAGAACGGCAGTCGAGGCGCGTGCGTGTTCAAGTTCCCAATAGAGTTGCGGCATCATGTAGTCCACCCAGCCGTTGCGTGTCCATAGGGTAACATCGGCATAGAGGTCGCCATAGTTGGTGAGGGCGTTGGTGTCGCTGCCGTTGGGGTCTTCTTTCTTGTTGCGCCACACCCCAAACGGACTGATGCCGAAGCGCACCCAGGGCTTGGTGGCTGCGATTGTGTTGTGGAGGTCGCGGATGAGGAGGTTCACGTTTTCACGGCGCCAATCGTCGAGCGACTTCCCGTTGCCGTATTTTTTGAACGATTTAGAGTCGGGAAATTCCTCCCCTTTGATAGGGTAGGGGTAGAAATAGTCGTCCATGTGCACGGCGTCGATGTCGTAGCGGTTGATTATGTCGCTCACCACCGAGCAGATAAATGCGCGGTTTTCGGGGAGTCCGGGGTCGAAATAGAGTTGCTTGCCATAGCGCAAGAATCGCTCGGGGTGCTTGTGGTAGAGGTGATTCTTGGCGAGCACTTCCTTGTTGTTGGATGTAACGCGGTAGGGGTTGAGCCATGCGTGGAGTTCCATGCCGCGAGCGTGGCATTGATCCACCATGAATTTCAGCGGGTCCCACTCCGGCTTGGGGGCTACACCTTGTGTGCCCGAAAGGAAGCGGCTCCACGGCTCGATTTCCGACTTGTAGAAAGCATCGGCTTGCGGACGCACTTGGAATACCACGGCGTTCACTCCGGCAGCCTGCAACTTGTCGAGCAGCGAGATGAGGTAGGCTTGGTTTTCCTTGGTAGATTGTTTGGCATACTGTCCCTGCCCCACGGTGTGAATCCAGGCGCCGCGAAATTCGCGTTTAGGATTGTCGGCGCGCACCACGGCGGTGGCAAGGAT
>SFER01000220.1 GCA_004557195.1 Bacteroidales bacterium
CTTACGGTCAGTCTGCTCTATTGCTTCACGAAAGCGAACGGCATCCTCGCCGTAAAGTGTTGGTATTGCTTTTATTGCTATTGCCATTTCTTCAATACTAAATAATCTTATTACGCGTTGTTATACAACTTCCGCTTTGCAAAAATAATATTTCTTCTCCACCCCCGCAAGTTATGGCTGTGATTTAACACAATATTTCAATATAAATTGTCTATTTTTGGCATGTATTTGATTTGAGATTGCCCTACAGGGGGCTGTCCCAAAAAACCTCACCGCCCACACAAAACACCCCGGGCGGCTCTTTGAAGCGCCCGGGGCGTAAGATATGAGGGAGAGGGCATTTCTCACGCCCTTTACGGTGGGGTTATTTCACTGCGAGTTTTGTTACTTGGTTGCCAACTTTCACGATGTAGAAGCCGGGGGCAACGGCGATTGTGGCGTCGGTGGCTTCCAATGCGGTTACGAGCTGACCATTTGCCGAGTAAACGGCGATTGCGCTTTGTGTATTGGCAATGATGTTGATGTTGCCGTTTGCGGCAAATACGCGTGCGGTGCCGGCATCGACGCCCTCAACGCCTGTGGGCTTTTCGTCAACAGATAATGCTGTGAATTTCAGCGATTCGCCCTCTTTCGACACGATTCCGGTGAAGGCATACCATCCGTCATGGTCCACTGCCTTAGTTGTGGTGTTGTAATACACGTTCATGGTGAGCGGCTCGATTTCGGTCTTGTCTTCTTGGATTGTCGGACCCTCTGCCGATTGCAATACGAGATAGCCGTCACCGACGTGCATTTTTTTGATATCCACATAGCCTGTAACGGTACAATATTCGGCGGGTTGCGGAGCCACGAGCCAAATGTTGTTCACTGCTGCGCTTTCGGCATGGATATTGAAGTTTGCCACGCGGAATGTGTTGATGCCCATAGTAGCAGGTGTGGAATTGAGACTCCCGCTGAATGAGATAACAGGATAGTTGGTGTTGGGACCTACGGTAGCCAGGCTGCCGCTCTCGATTTGTCGTCCAACATATTCATTGGACAAGCCTGAGATAGCCACCCAGTCTTCCTGGTTGAAGTCGCCTTCTTTGTCGCTCCACCATTCAGTTTTCTTATCCACATTGAAGGTGTTCTTCGAAGAACCGCTGTTGTCCATTGTCGAGGCGTAGAGATATTTGCCATCGTGATAGTGGCCGTAGAGGTTCGTGTCGATGAAATAACGTTCACCGAAATTTGCGCTCAACACCTTGTCGAGACCAACCTTCGTAGCGAGACGCACATAGGTATATTTGAACGAATTTGGCTCGCTGCAGTTGATACCGTCGCTGACATAAGTCCAAACAGTGCAAGTTTTAGCGGGGATAGTGATTGGATGTTGGTAGAGGAAGGTTTGATAACCGACATTTCCCGCTTCGCCTTCGGAAACGATATAATAGTAAATGGAACCGTCTTCGTTGGGGTTGGTGAGTGTCAAATCGAAAGACCAGTTAAAATCACCCGACTCGGGAGAAGCCGTAGGAGCATTTAAAGTGCGCTCGCTGAATCCTTGTTTTATTGTGCTGAAATTTTTCCACGGCGCATAGTTACTAAAAGCATCGTAGCAGCCAAACGGCACATAGAGCGTGGCGGCGCCATAGACCGAAGCGTCAAAGATATTTTCAGGACAAACGTCATCACCGGTGATGGCCTCGGTGCGCATGTTGTTTACGGTTTTGATGCCTGTGCAGCCGGCAAACGCATTACTGCCGATGGTTTTCAATCCTTCGGGGAGAGTAACGCCGGTGAGATTGGTAAAACCTTGAAATGCGCCTTCTGCGACAGCCACTACGTTGCTTGAATTGTATTTTGCCGGAATCTCGAGCATACCTGTGAAGTCATCATTGAGGGCGTATGGCGATTTGCTGACGGAGTAGCCGCCGGACACTTCTGTATAGGCGAACAAAGACGGGTGCTTGAAATTGCTGAACTTACCCCAATATGCGTCGGTGGTAAAAGTGCTATATTTCTCGTCGGGAACTGCAATCTCGGTGTTGGCAAAATGCCATTCATCGAAAGCATCTTCATTTTCCATAGTCGGCAGGTTGTTGATACTGATTGATGTCAATGCGCTGCAGCCGTTGAACGCCTTGGTGCCTATTGAGGTGACATTCGCCAAGTCGAGACTCTGCAAGGCGGCACAGCCTCTGAAAGCGGTTGTGTTAATCTTGAATTCTTTCTTCGGGAGTGTTACAGTTTCAAGGCTCACGCAACCGTCGAAGCAACTGTGACCGATTTTGTTCAACTCAGGGGGACAAGTGGAAATAACCTCTTTGAGGCTTTTACAACCCACGAAGACACTGTCCATTTCATTATTCACGTCGCCAGTTCCCTTGAGGCGATATACCTTGACAGACTTCAAGTTATCGCACCACCTAAAAGCATCGGGTGTAATTGCAATAAAGTCGTCTCCGGAGCCGTTAATAGTGACGGTTTCAAGAGCCTTGCAGTCTTGGAATGTATATAGACTTGTATTGCTAAATTGAAAATTGCCATTGGCTGTTACGCTTTTTAGATTTTCGCAAGCAGCAAATGTGTAATAGCCCTCCACGTATATCTTATCAGATGTAATTTTGGTGAGGTCAAGATTTTCGATGCCGGAACGATAGAATGCCATTTGATCGATTCTTTTTGTATTTGCAGGAAACTCAATCGACTTGAGGCTTGGGCACCAACTGAAAGTAGCCGTGGGGATGATAAAGCCGTCGGGAGAGTTTTTAGGCAGTTTTACCGTGTGGAGACTTTCGCAACCATCGAAAACATTATTGTAAAAGCCG
>SFER01000023.1 GCA_004557195.1 Bacteroidales bacterium
TATTATTTATACTACCCCAACCATTTGGCTCGCTGATAACAAATGTCTCTTTATTCTGATAATTGGCCGGCCAAATATTATATTGAGCACCTTGGTTCATATCCGATACCGAAATAGTTTGAGTGAGGTTTTCAAAATCACCATTGGGCACTGCGCGTTCATCCTCTGTTGTGAATGACACAAGTGTGCTGATAAATCCTTCGGAATCTTCAAGTCTCACTGTGTATTGAGTAGTCTTTGCAAGACCCTTGATAGTGATATTGGCGCCTTCGGTAGTGTAATTGGTATATTCAGCTCCATTAAGATAGAGTTTTCCACCAATTGCGGCGGCATCGCTCACTGTAATGGTAGCCTCGTGGCTCCACACATTGCCCTCATCAACCGAAAGTGTGTATTTATAGGTGTTGGGCACTGTAACTTGAGGTGTGGTGAAGATGCCATTGTAGTCGGCCCACAACTTAAGGTCGTTGGTTGTTGCAGGGATAGCAATTACAACTGTGTATTGTTCGCCTTCGGTTACGGTGGCAACGCTTTGGATAGCGCATTGCTGCTCGCCACCTGCCGAGTTGATTGCATAGAACTTCACGTTGTTTGCAAGATTGTCGCCGGTGTAGTTGACAGTGAGCGCAAGAGTCTTGGCACCCTGGTAGAGTGTTTCGGCAGCTACAAACGAGAGTGATACCGGGTTGGTGTTGAACGCAAGGGTGAGCGGATTTTCAGCCACTTTGCTGTATTTGTCCTTAACTTGCACAGTAAAAGCGTGGCTTGGGTCGGAGCCCTCGGCTTTGAGTGCCGAAATCACCTTGTTAAACTTGATGACAAACATCTTATCGACGTTGTTCCAAAGACCTGCGATTTCAAAGCCCATATCGCGGAGAAGTGCCTTTTCGTCTTCGCTCGCACCAACGAGTTCGATAGAAGAAGGCCACCCCTTGGCTTGGAGATATGCCGATTGGATGCCGAGAGTAACCTCTGCAATGCCCGATTCGGCAATACCCACGATTTGCACAGCCTCGCCGAGCACATCGCCCTCTTTCACGTCAAACGAAACGCCCGACTCAAACCCTTTAGCGGTGAGCACCGGAGCGGGAGCTTTTACGAGTTCGTCGCTCAAGTCGATTTCGATAGGCTCGAGAGTAGTGGCGTCGTCGAATGTGATGGTGAGAGTGGCATCGCCCACATTACCGCCATTCACATCAAATGTTACATTGTAATATGTCTTCGCTTTTGCTTTAATCGAGGCAGGTTGCAAAGAAATCTGCGTGCCTGTGGTCTTGGTTGCGTTGATAGTGATAGCGATTTCACCCGGTTTGAGATAAGCCGGGCGATTCTCGATTTGCGAGAATGTAACAGGCACGCCCGCTTCCGATTGAAGCGTAGTGGTGTAGGCTGAGAAATAGTTCTTAAACGCTTCGCTATAAGTTACCGAAACCATCGAATTCGAGAGCGAGATGAGCACTTCGGGATTGGAAGTCTCGCTGTCGTAGATGTGAAATTCGGCAGCGCCGTAGAAATAAGGTTTTTCAAAGCCCTCGTCATTTTCGCTGCCATAATAGGCTTCGAGAGTATAAGCCCCGGTGGGGAGAGTCGAATTTGCTTCGAGTTCGGAATAAGGAAATTCCTTATCCACACTTCCATCGTCTTTCACGATGTGGATAGTAACATCTGCCAGGTTGATTTCCGGAGCCTGCGACTGAGTGGCGCGGCTTTCCTCGCCCACCGATGAGGTGAGGCTGTAGTCGGGTTTCAAGGAGATGTTCAGTTTTCCGGTTGCCCCGCTGTCAAGCCCGTTCTCATCGGAGCACGATGCAAAGAGCAGTGCAGCGAGAGGCAAAAGTCCTAAAAATTTTAATCTCATAAAAATTAATTATTTGTTGTTATATTTATTGTTTCGATAATTATGCCAATAACCCAAAAAACAAAAATTGCACATTATGGGCATTGTAAAATCGACTGCAAAAATAGTAATGATTTGCCGAAAAAGATAAATTTTTACACTAAAAAATTACTAATTACGTGAAATTCGATAGTTTTACACATATCTATAAAAAATAATCGATAAATTTGTACATACTGTCATACAACCAAACAATTATGTGCAAATTTATCGATTTACATTTTCATCATCTTCTTTAACGGCTGCCTGCGACCAAGAATCCGAGAGCGGTGAGAAGAATCAACAAATCGACGGTCTTGAGGCGAGCGTTTTTCTCCTTGAGTGCGAAAATACCAAAGAAAAACGGCACTATGATGCTGCAGCGGCGGGTCATCGACACCACAGAAATGAGCGATGAAGGCTGCGACAAGGCATAGAAATAGGCGAGGTCGGCAAGGGTGAGGAAAAGCGCGATACAGGGTATAGTCCATCGGAATTGAAACGGAGTGTTGCCTGCGGCAGGCACCGCGCGCTTGATTATAAAGATGGTAACTCCCATAATCACAAACTGATAGAGCGAATACCACGCTTGCACTTGCATCGGTTCGTAGAGGCGAAGCAAATATTTGTCATACAATCCGCTCACTGCCCCCATGACAGCCGAGCCAAGGCACAAAATGAGACTCGCGCTCTTGAACGACACCCCTTCGCGCGCACCCACCTTATTTATATAGAACAGCGAAACCACTCCGAGAAGCACCCCTATCCACTGCAATAGATTGAGTTGCTCGCCAAATACAAGCATCGCTCCGACAAGCACCATGAGCGGACGGGTGGCGCTGATTGGTCCGGTGATAGTGAGCGGCAGGTGCTTGATGCCGAAATATCCCATTATCCAAGCCGATAGCACTATCGCCGACTTGCCGAGGATGCGCAGATGCCCGGTGGCATCGCCGCCGAGCACCGGAGTGTCGTCTATAATCCCCATTACCACGATGGGCGACATGATAAGCGCGCCAAAAAAGGTATTGTAGAGCAACACCGTGAGCACGTTGTTGCCGTTGACCGAAAGCTTCTTGAAAATGTCATACACCCCGAGCAGGAGAGCCGACAGCACTGCAAGAAATATCCACATGGCTCGCTACCTCTCCTTTTTTAGTGTGAAAATATGCTCGACACACTCGGGTATTTCGTTGCGGTAGTGGGTTACATACACCAACGAGGCGGCAGGACGCCCGGCATAGCACGCAATGACATCTGCCACCACCTTCTTGGCGGCACAGTCGAGTCCGTGGAGGGGTTCGTCGAGAATGAGCAGCGGTGCGCCCTTGATGAGGGTGCGGGCAAGCAAAGCGAGGCGTTGCTCGCCGCTCGACAAGGCATTAAATCGGCGCTGCGCCATTTCGCTCAATCCCAGCGCTTTGAGCCAGCGCAACGCTTTGGTGGCCTCGTCGCTATCGGGACGGCGGAAAAAGCCTTGAGTGTCGCGCAAACCGCTCGCCACCACATCCACAAGCGTCTCCCCATTGTTGAAATAGAGGTGAAGTTCGGGCGAAATATACCCGATTCGGCTCTTTATCTCCCAGATGCTCTCGCCGGTGCCGCGTCGCCGGTCGAAGATGGTGATATTGTTGCGGTAGCCTTGCGGATTGTCGGCACAAACAAGACTGAGCAAAGTGGATTTTCCGGCTCCGTTCTCCCCAAGCAATGCCCATTTCTCGCCTGCCTTCACGGTCCAATCGACATTGTGCAGAATCACGCGGTTGCCATAGCGCACATCGCATCCGGTGAGGGCAAACGCCACATCGTAATCGACCGAGATGTCGGGGACGGTGGATAGCACCTCATCGAGGGCAAATCGGTCTGGGAACAATGCCCGACACTTCTCGCGCTCGTCGCGGAGCATGGCGGCAGAGGTGATTTCTACCGAGCGGAGCACCTCGCGCTCGCGCATCGGCACCACGACATCGGTGAAATCGGGAATATCATCGGGGTTGCAGAGGAGCAGCACCACCGCACAGCCGCGCGCGGCAATCTCGCCGAGCAAGTTGTTGAAGAATGTGCGCGATGCCTCGTCGAGCCCGATATAGGGGTTGTCGATAATCAATAGGTCGCGAGCCTCGGCAAGCACATTCACAATCAGGAATTTGCGCAACTCGCCACTCGACAGGTAATTCACACGCTTGTCCAAGATGTCGTGCAGCGACAGCGCGGCACACAACCGCTCAAACCGCTCCCGGTCCATGCGCTCACCCATCACCTCGGCGACTGTGGGCACATCGTCGTTCATCGTAGATTCAAAACGCTGCTGATAATATGCGCTTTGCAAGCCGGCAAGCGAATGGATGTCGGTAAATTCCACACTGCCAATCTTCAGCGACTGCTTGTCGCCTCTGATTTCGTTGGTGGCGATATTCCATCCGCTCTGCAAAATCTTTCCGAGGGTGGTTTTGCCGCAACCGTTTGCGCCTATCACTGCGTAGGTCTTGCCGCGCTCGATGCGCAGCCCGTAATCGTTGCGCAACGACACACCTATATATTTTAATTCAGGGCTTACCGCCTCCAAAATCGTATCACCTGAAACAATCATTACTTACTCATGAAAAAACAGGCTGCAAAGGTAAGAATTTAGCCCGAATTTCGCAACTCGCTACTGTGGCGACCGCCGCAAGAATCGCCCCACCACGCCGATTTTCAACTATAAGATATTTTCGGCATTTGCATATAATTATACGCATTTTCAAGGTAAATGATGAAAATTTTGACAAAAATTTTGGCTTTTATGAATAATTGCGTAATTTTGCATCATCAAATCGAAAAAATGAAAGTTTTTGCTTCACATATTCACCATCATTGCGACTGCCGTTGAGGATAGCCGGTTGTGAAGTGTGTGCATTACAATTCCAATGATATTTGCCGACCATCCTCGCTCGATGGTCGGTTTTTTATTTAAGATTACAAACTAAAAAATATACGATTATGTCTCTTTTAAGAATTGCCGTTCAATCCAAGGGTCGCCTATACGACGAGACCATGGAACTCCTATCCGAGGCAGGCATCAAACTCACAGCAGTGAAACGCACTCTGCTCGTTCCCTCACGCAATTTCCCGGTAGAACTCCTTTTCCTCCGCGACGACGACATCCCCGATTCGGTGGCTTCGGGCACTGCCGACATCGGCATCGTGGGACTTAACGAGGTGATGGAAAAACAACGCAATGTGGAGATTGTGCGTCCGCTCGGCTTTAGCCGCTGCCGCCTGTCGCTTGCAATTCCCAAGAATATCGAATACACCGGACTTGCATGGTTCAACAACCGCAAGATTGCAACCTCCTACCCTGTGATTCTCGATGAGTTTCTCAAGAAAAACGGCATTAAAGCTGACATACACGTGATTACAGGTTCGGTGGAAATCGCTCCCGGAATCGGTCTCGCCGATGCCATTTTCGACATCGTATCCTCGGGCAGCACCCTGGTGAGCAACAACCTCGCCGAAGTGGAAACCGTGGTGAAATCGGAGGCGGTGCTCATTGCAGGGAGCAAGAAACTCAGCGCCGAGAAGCAAGAAGTGCTCGACGAACTCCTGTTCCGCATCGAGGCGGTAAAGGCTGCCGGCGACCGCAAATACATTCTTATGAATGTGCCCAAAGATAAACTCGACGAGGTAATTTCAGTGCTCCCAGGCATCAAGAGCCCCACGGTGCTCCCGCTTGCCGACCCGAATTGGTGCTCGGTGCACACCGTGCTCGAAGAAAAATGCTTCTGGGAGATTATCAACAAGATTAAGAGTGCCGGAGCCGAGGGCATCCTTGTCCTCGACATCGAAAAAATGGTGCTGTAATGGGAGAAATCGTTAAACTGTATGTTCATCCCGACCGCAAAGAGTGGATGGAGATAATGAGCCGCAGCAAGGCGGAAGAGAGCGCGCAGGTAACAGAGATTGTTGCCGGAATCATCAACGAGGTGAAAGCGCGCGGCGATGAGGCATTGTGCGAATACGAATTGCGATTCGACCGCGCCCGATTGGATTCTTTCCGGGTGTCGAAAGCCGAAATCGAAGATGCCGAAAGGCTTGTTCCCGAGCCGCTAAAGGCTGCGATAGCGCAAGCGCAGAAAAACATCGCAGCATTCCACTCGGCGCAACTCATGCAACCGGTAATGGTCGAGACCACACCAGGCGTGGTGTGCGAGCAGCGACAAGTGGCTATTGAGAGCGTGGGGATGTATGTCCCGGGGGGCAATTCGCCGCTCTTCTCCACCGTGCTAATGCTCGCAGTGCCTGCCGCAATAGCCGGATGCAGCCGCCGTGTGCTCTGCACCCCTCCCGGCGCCGACGGGAAAGTGAATGCGGCTATCCTTTATGCCGCTTCGCTCGCCGGTGTGGAGGAGATTTACAAAGTGGGCGGTGCGCAGGCAATCGCAGCGATGGCGCTCGGCACCGAAAGTATCCCAAAGGTGAGCAAGATTTTCGGACCCGGAAACCGCTTTGTAATGGAGGCAAAACAGCAAGTAACCAAATTCGGAACGGCAATCGATATGCCTGCCGGACCGTCGGAGGTGATGGTGATTGCCGACGATGCCGCAAATCCCGACTTCGTGGCTTGGGATTTCCTGTCGCAAGCCGAACACGGTCCCGATAGCCAGTCTATCGCCCTTGTTGAGAGCGAGGCAATGGCTCAACGGCTCGAAAATGCCATCTCCAGCCATATTGCCGACCTTCCGCGCCGCGAGATGATGCTCAAATCGCTATCCCACAGCAGCATTGTCGTGCTCGACAAGAGCGAAATAATGGATTTTGCCAACGAATATGCCCCCGAGCACCTCATCATCAACACCGCCGATGCCGATGCACTCGCTTCTCGCGTTGTGAATGCGGGTTCGGTGTTTATCGGTGCGTTTTCGCCCGAAAGTGCCGGCGATTACGCTTCGGGAACCAACCACACCCTCCCCACAAGCGGCTTTGCAAAATGCTACAACGGCGTGAACATCGACAGTTATATGCGCAAAATCACCTTCCAGCGCCTCTCGAAAGAGGGCTTGCAGGCGCTTGGCGGCACAATCGAGATTATGGCTGAAAATGAAGACCTCATCGCCCACAAGCAGGCTGTTACATGGCGTCTTAACCACATTAACGAATAACGGATATGGAAATCAAAAATCTGGTGAGAAAAAACATACTCAATCTGCAACCCTACAGTTGTGCAAGAAACGAGTTCAAAGGGGAAGCGCGAGTTTTGCTCGATGCCAACGAGTCGCCATACAACTCGCCCTACAACCGATACCCCGACCCGCTGCAAATTGCAGTGAAAGAGAAACTTGCCAACATCAAAGGGATGAAGCCCGAGCAAATATTCCTCGGTGTGGGTAGCGACGAATGTATCGACTTGGTGTATCGCGTGTTCTGCGTGCCGGGAGTGGATAATGTGGTGGCTATCGACCCGAGTTACGGGATGTATGAGGTGTGTGCCGACATCAACGATGTGGAATATCGCCGAGTGCCGCTCACCGACGACTTCGGTCTCGACATCGAGGCTCTGATTTCTGCCACCGACGCCCACACCAAGGCAATGTGGATTTGCTCCCCCAACAACCCCACCGGGAATGCGTTTTCGCTCGATGAAATCGAGGCTATTTACCGGCGCTTCAACGGCATTCTGGTTGTGGATGAAGCCTATATCCACTTCTCTGCCAAGGGGAGCATGTTGTCGCGCCTCAACAAAATGCCGCGCCTCATTGTCCTTCACACCCTTTCAAAAGCATGGGGCAGCGCAGCGGTGCGCCTCGGAATGGCATTTGCCTCAACCGAGATTATCTCGATTTTCAACAATGTGAAATATCCCTACAACATCAACCTGCTCACTCAGCAATATGTGCTCAATCGCCTTGAGCGCCGAGCCGAAGTGGAAGCGCAGGTGAAGGCGCTTCTCGATGCCCGCAAAAAACTGGAAGCGGAATTGGCGCCTTTGCCATTTGTGCTCAAAGTATTTCCGAGCGATGCCAATTTCCTGCTTGTGCGCACCACCGACGCCGATGGCATCTACCGTTTCCTCATCGAGCGCGGTGTGATTGTGCGCAACCGCAACCGTGTGAGCAAATGCCTCGGATGCCTCCGCATCACTGTCGGCACTCCCGATGAAAACAACGACCTAATTGAAAATCTCAAAGAATATGGAAAATAACACTCCTCGACGCAAGGCTCTGTTTATCGACCGCGACGGCACTTTGGTGGTGGAACCTCCGATTGACTACCAACTCGATTCGCTCGAGAAACTCGAATTTATCCCCGGTGTGTTCCGCAACATGAACTTCATTGCCAAAACTCTCGATTTTGAACTCGTGATGGTGACCAACCAAGACGGATTGGGCACCGATTTGTTCCCGGAGGAGACATTTTGGCAACCACACAACAAGATTCTCAAGGCACTTTCCGGCGAAGGCGTGGAATTTGACGACATTATCATCGACCGCACTTTCGAGCATGAGCACGCGCCCACTCGCAAGCCGGGCACCGCACTGCTCGGGAAATATCTCGATGGCAGTTACGACCTCGCCGCCTCGTTTGTTATCGGCGACCGTGCCACCGACATAATGCTGGCACGAAATCTCGGCGCAAAAGGGATTCTCCTCTCCCCCGACCGCGAGGCGGGTGAACGGTTGATAGCGGAAAACGCACTTGGCGATGCCTGCTTGCTGGTTGCCGAGTCCTGGGACCGCATCAGCGACTTCCTGCGCGGCGGAGAGCGCCGCGCTACTGTGGCGCGCAAGACCGCCGAGACTGATATTACTATCACTATCGACCTCGATGGCAGCGGCAAGAGCGATATAGACACCGGATTAGGCTTCTTCAACCACATGCTCGACCAAATCGCCCGCCACGGCGGATGCGACCTCTCGGTGAAGGTGAAGGGGGACCTTTGGGTGGATGAACACCACACCATAGAAGACACCGGAATTGCGCTCGGCGAGGCTATTGCGCATGCGCTTGGCGACAAACGCGGCATTGAGCGCTACGGATTCGTGCTACCAATGGACGATTGCCTTTGCACTGTGGCTCTCGACTTCGGCGGACGCAGTTGGCTCCAATGGGATGCCTCTTTCTCTCGCGAGAAGATTGGGGAGATGCCCACCGAGATGTTTATCCACTTCTTCAAGAGCCTGAGCGATGCCGCGCGCGCCAATCTCGCCATTATCGCTACCGGCGACAATGAGCACCACAAAATCGAGGGCATTTTCAAAGCCTTTGCACGGGCACTGAAGATGGCGGCTCGGCGCGATGTGTTCAAATATTCACTCCCATCAACCAAAGGAATGCTATGACCCCACTTCCACAACAATTTCTCGACCAAATGAGGGCTCTACTGCCCGGCGACGAATACAACCGATTTGTAGAGGCTATGGCAGAGCCACCTCGGGTGTCGATACGCCGCAACTTGCACAAAAGCAGAGGTTTCGCCTCGGGACCGGAACTGGTGCCCTGGTGCCCACTCGGCGCCTACCTCGATGAGCGCGAGGCGTTTACATTCCACCCTCAGTTTCACGGCGGAGCATTCTATGTTCAAGATGCGTCGTCTATGATTATCCATGCGGCTATCAAGAGCCTCGCTCTCGACTCGCCGGTGCGCTATCTCGACCTATGTGCAGCACCGGGCGGCAAGACCACGACCGCTATCGACGCGCTTCCCGACCGCTCGCTTGTGGTAGCAAACGAGATTGTGGGCACCCGCGCTCAGGTGTTGCGCGAGAATATCATCAAATGGGGCGCTACCGGCTGCGTGGTTACATGCAACGATAGTCGTACTCTCGGCGCTCTCACCCATTTCTTCGACATTATAGCCACCGATGTGCCATGCAGCGGCGAAGGGATGATGCGCAAGGACGAAGAGGCTGTGGCTCAATGGACTCCCGCGCTCGTGGAGCAGTGTGCCGCACGCCAACGTGAGATTCTCACTGCCGTGTGGGACGCGCTGAAACCGTGTGGCGTCCTTCTTTACAGCACCTGCACTTTCAATCGCCAGGAAAATGAGGAAATGATGCTTTGGCTTATGGAAAACTACGGCACTACCCCTATCGACCTTAAATTCCCCGAGGAATGGGGAATAAGACACGGGATAGATGTGGATTTCCCCTGCTATCGCTTTATGCCTCACACCACACGAGGAGAGGGATTGTTCTTGTGTGCCATGCGCAAGCCCGACGGCATTTCCACGCCTCGACGCGGCAAGCCTGCTCGCTCCAATGCCAAAATCGCTGCCGAGACTCAGTCGCTCATCAAGCCGGGCAACTATCTTTGGAGTAGCGATAAAGGGGTGATTACAGCCATTCCCGCCGACCAAAGTGCCGAGATTGCGCTGCTTCGAGATAATCTGCGGGTTATCTACACCGCCACCGAAGTGGCTCAGGAGAAAGGGCGCGACATCGTGCCTGCTCATTCGCTTGCCATGTCGCAGATTTGCTCAAATGCCATCCCGCGCGTCGAAATCGACTACAACACTGCTATCGCATATCTTGGCGGAGAGTCGATTACCCTCAACGATGCTCCTCGAGGCTATGTAGCTGTTGCATATCAGGGCTGTGTGCTCGGTCTCGTGAAAAACCTCGGTAATCGCGCCAACAACCTCTACCCCAAAGAGTGGCGCATTCGCAGCCGCCACATTCCCGACTCTATCAATCAGATAATTGTCACTGACGATTAAACCAAATCGACTTTTGGATGTCATATAGTAAAACAACATAGTACAAACCATTAAAAAGTTAGAGCGATGAGAAGGATTAGAATAATATCATTGGCAATAGCATTGGTAATGAGCCTTACAACACCAATCTCGATTACTTCGCAAAATCATCGAGGCTATCGCCCAAGCAGCGGAAACTCAAGCAATACAGAGAATAACCGCGGCGGCAATAACAACCGCCCCAACAATGGTAACAACAATCGTCCAAGCAACGGAAACAACAACCGTCCAAGCAACGGAAACAACAACCGACCAAGCAACGGAAACAACAACCGACCCGGCAACGGCAACAACAACCGCCCCGGCAACGACCGCCCGAATAATCGTCCCGGCAATGACCGCCCGAATAATGGCGGATACCGTCCCGGTTCAAACCACGGTCATCACGACCACGGCACTCCTCCACCGCCGCCAAGCCACGGACACTCGGGATACCGTCCTTATCACTCGGGACACTACTGCCCGCCACCTTCGCGCCCATATCGTCCGGCATATCGTCCGATAGTTCGTCCGCATGTTCCTTACGGATATGTCTATTACTCCGGTGCGCCGGTTATCGACAACATCCTCGGATTGGTATTCGGAATGGCTTACAACGCTTCACTCGACCATCTGTATCGCAGCGGATACAATGTGGATGGTTACAACAACGGCAGAGTGTATCTGCGAGGTGTAAGCGAACTCGGCTACTACTGGGATGACGGATTCTTGAGCTACGATGGCTACGGTCGCCTCAACGTGATACAATTCTCGATGTCGGATTACTACAACGACACTCGCCGTTTCAACGACCTGTACAACACCCTTTGCCGCCGCTACGGACCTCCGGTGTATTACAGCGACAACTACAACAACCGCGAATGCTCATGGTTTGGTGCCGGAGGACGAGGATATGTAACGCTCCAATTCACCTATAACTATGTGAACGGCTACCAACGCTACTACACCACTCTCACCTACAACAACTAAAGTTGTAGCCGGTCTTTGAAATTCCATACAATTAATCTACTTGAAACCCGGCGCGAGAAACAGCGTCGGGTTTTTTGATGTTAAATTTTACCCGATTTGCAACCGTGATAGCATGAAAATGCGTAACTTTGCAGCGTTTTAGGTTTATTGTTATGAATGTGATGATTTTTCAGTGTGCCATCGTCTTTGCATTTCTGGCGCTGGGCGAACTGATAGTGTGGCTCACGGGGGTGAAACTTCCGTCGAGCATAATTGGAATGCTTTTGCTCACTTTGTCGCTGAAACTTGGCATCGTGAGGCTGCGACATGTAGATTTAGTGGGAAATTTCCTGGTTAAAAACCTCGGGTTCTTCTTTGTGCCGCCCGGTGTGGCGCTGATGCTCTATTTCGACATCATCGAGGCGCAACTCGTGCCTATTGTGGTGGCATCGGCAGTGAGCACGGTTATCGTGCTGGTTATCACCGGTTGGGTGCACCAAATTATGCGACATCATTAACACTTAAAGACAGAATCTCATGGATTTTCTCAGCAATAACTATTTTCTTGTCGCACTCACTTTCGGGGTGTATGTGGGTTTCCAGTATTTGCAGCATCGCACAGGGCTGTCGCTGCTCAATCCCATCTTGTTTGCGATTATCATCGTGATTGCGTTTCTCGAAATCACCGGAATCGACTATTCAACCTACAGCGAGGCAGGCGGCATCATCGAATTTTGGCTCAAACCGGCAGTCGTAGCACTGGCGGTGCCTCTCTACAAGCAACTGGAGAGCATCAAAAAGCAGTTGCTGCCGGTGATTTGCTCGCAGCTGGCGGGATGTGTTGCCGGAATACTGTCGGTGGTTGTGATTGCCGACCTACTCGGTGCGACCAAAGAGGTGATTTATTCGCTTGCAGCCAAGTCGGTTACGACCCCGATAGCGATGGAGGTTACAAAAGCATTGGGAGGTATCCCTTCGCTCACTTCGGCGGTGGTGATTTGTGTGGGCATCTTCGGCGGATTGACCGGATTCAGGGTGATGAAACTCACACATATCGGTTCGCCTATCGCTCAAGGGCTTTCGCTCGGCACCGCGGCACATGCCGTGGGGACCTCGCGCGCTATGGATATCAGCGACAAATATGGCGCATTTGCGAGTGTCGGACTCACCGTGAACGGCATCTTCACCGCGCTACTCACCCCCGCAATTCTGGCATTGCTCGGCTATTAAGCCCTGCCGGAGGTGGAGAAGTAGCGGCGCACCTCCTCGTTTACACGGCTGCGGAGACGCAGGATTGTAAACATTGTGGGGAATGCCATCAAGGCATAGAACAGGTCGCACACGCTCACTGCAACACTTAGCGGCACAACGGCGAAAATAATAAGCGACACAAGGAAGAAATAGGTGTAGAATGGGGCGTACTGCTCACCAAACAGATAGGAAGCGCAACGAGTGCCGTAATAGGAATAGGTGAACATCGAAGAGAATGAAAAGCAGAGCACCACTACCATAAGAAGGTATTTCCCTGCCGGGATTCCGCTATCGAATGCAGTAAGAGCAATTTCAAGCCCTTTCACCCCTTCTACATTAATGTCGCCACACAGGAGGATGGCAAATGCTGTGAGGGTGCACACAAGTCCGGAGTCGATACTCGGTCCAAGCATTGCCACAAGACCTTCGCGCACCGGAGAGTTGTTGCGAGACGCGCCATGCATGAGCGATGCAGTGCCCACTCCGGCATCGTTGACAAGAGCTGCACGACGCGCGCCGATAATGGCAACCCCGACAAGTGCTCCGAAGCCTGCCTTGAGGCTGAATGCCTCGGTGAATATCGACACCACTACGGCGGGCACCTCGGTGATATTCGTCAAGATGATATAGAGCACGAGGATAAAATAGAGCCCCACCATGAAGGGCACAAGGCGTGTGGCAAAATAGGCGATTCGGCGCACACCACCGAGCACCACGCTACCCACAATCGCAGCCATCACAAAGCCGAAGATGAGTTTGAACGCCTCTTCGTTGCTCATTCCGAATGTCGAGCCAATCGTCGAGAGGAAATTGCTGCCGCCTAACCCCTCGGGTGTGGTGAATGTAGCCACCACCGCCTCGGTAACCTGGTTGGCATTCATGATGCAGAGCGTTCCAAACATGCCGGCGATAGCAAAAGCCACGGCAAGCGGTCGCCATTTGCGTCCAAGTCCTTTCTCTATGATATACATGGGTCCGCCCTGCGGCATCCCCTTGGAATTTTCACCTTTATACATTATCGCGAGGCAGCCTTCGTAGAATTTGGTGCACATCCCCACGAGAGCGCTCACCCACATCCAGAAAATAGCACCCGGACCACCCATCACCAAGGCTATCGCAACACCGGCTATATTTCCCATCCCCACAGTGGCTGCCACCACCGACGCGAGGGCTTCAAGCGACGATATTTGTCCGTTTGAGCCGTTGGTGTGTTCGCGGATGATAGAGAGCGAATAAGGGAGGCACCGCAGCGAGATACACCGCGATGTGATAAACAAGAAAAGTCCGCCCCCGATGAGGGTGAGGAACAAAGGGTAGCCGCATACAAAATCGCTAATTGCGGCAAGTGTCGCACTAAAATCTGTTGTCATAAATTGCATTAATACCTGTTTGCCTGTTCCCGAATTTATCAGAAGTCGAGCATCTGCTTGTGCTTCATCAATTCTCCCGCTTGGCGGAAATCATCAGGCGAACCGATGTCAATCCATGTGCCGTTGATTGGGAACTGGTTGATTTTGCCACCTTCCGCGATAATTCGGTCGAGGAAATCGGTGGCGTCGAAATATTCATTTTCAGGTATCAGAGATATGAGATTGCGATTGAAGAGGTAGATGCCGGCATTGGCATAATAATTATAGGTGGGCTTCTCCTCAAGTCCTACAATACGGTTGTTTTCCGAGCGCATTATCGCGTAGGGAACCGACACCATATAGGAAATCACAGCCACAGTGAGTTGCGCGCCACTGTCGATGTGGCTCAGATACATATCCTCTAGGTTAATCGAGGTGAGCAAGTCGCTGTTCATCACCAACAGATGGTCGTGGGAGAAGTTGCGCACGAGTTTCACCGCTCCGATAGTGCCGAGGCGGCACGGCTCTTTGAGGCATTTCACCATCACCCCTTCCACCTCGGTGGCGAAATGCTGCTCGATTTGCTCGGCAAGATAGTTGGTGGTTACTGTGATATTTGTGATGCCGTTGCGGGCAAGGCGCGCTATGTTATAGTCGATAATCGCCTTATCGCCCACTTTGAGCAGAGGCTTCGGTGTGTTGAGAGTGAGAGGTCGCAACCGCTCCCCTTTTCCGCCTGCCATGAGCACGGCATCGATGGGGAGTATAGAGCGAAGACGAGTGAAGTCGTAGATTTCGGCAATCGAGCCATCGGCATTGAGGCGAGGCACCATGTTGATGCGCAGGGCGCGAATGGCGCGAATGGCAGCGACATCGATACTGTCGCCCCTGAGCGCGCGGAAATCGCGGTGCATGGCATTTTCGACAGGCATCTCGAGAGTGCCGCCCGAAATGAGGGCACGGCGCACATCGCCATCGGTGAGCGTACCGGTGAGACGCCCGGCATCATCCACCACAAAGAGCGTAGTGGCTTTGCCCGACAGGTCGTTGAGCCTGCGCAGCGCTTCGAGTATCGAATTTCCTTGGCTGATGATATAGGGCGCGAAATCTTTCATTGAGTGGTGTTTTGTAGCCTCGCCGAGAATCGAACTCGGATCTAAAGTTTAGGAAACTTCTATTCTATCCGTTGAACTACAAGGCCAAGTGGATTTGAGTGTGCAAAATTAGTAACTTTTGCCCGATTATGCAAATATTGGCGACAAAGCGGCGCAATTTCGGGTGATTTTCAGGTGAAAAGTTGCTTTAGGATGTCGGGAGAACGGAGCGGAGAGAGTGTGGAATTGTGGATGGCATAGTAGTCGAGGATGGTGTCGAGGAGCACGCCGCGTTGCTCGCGCGTGAATTTAAATAGGTGCATATTGGCAAAACGCATCCTGAAAATTGTGGTGAGCACCGCCGCCGTTTCTGGAGCCACCATGCGGTGGCGAGCATCGGGAGAGGGTGTGAACAGCCCCTCGTTGAGGTCGAACCAGTAGCCGGGGCGATAGGACAACGCGTCCGGCTCGATACCGAGGAAGACACCGAGGCGGAGCAGGAAGCAGATGTGGAAATTGGCAGTTCCCTGTGTCATGCTGTCGAGGATAACGATTGAATTTTCCACATAGTCGAAAAGAGCGGCGTTCTCCTCGCCGCCGCGCACAATCTTCCCGAGGAGTTCGGCAACAAACAGGGCGATAGCATTTTTCACCGGGTCGATGGAGATTCCGGTGGTGGGAATGGCGGTGCGGACATCGCGCACCGAATGGATTTCGCGCCCGGGCTTGAGGTCGGTGTCGATTTCGAGGAGCGAAAGCGGCATGAAAAGAGCCGATTTCATCCTCGCGGCGCGTCCCGAGGAGCGCGGCAAGGAGAATGAGAGCCTTCCGTGCTCGCGCGAGAACACATGGACAATCGAGGCTGTGTCGCTATATTTGATGGAGTGGAGCACCACCCCTCTAATTTTGGAGAACATGCTGCTAATGCCGAGAAATTGTAGTGCAAAAATAAGGAAAAATGAGCGAAAAACCTAAAAAAGTAAAAAAATCAATGTTTAACGAATGAAAAATTTGGCAGTTCCAAAAATAGTCCCTATATTTGCACTCGCTTTTAGAGCGAACGCAATTTTGGCCCATTCGTCTATCGGCTAGGACGCAAGATTTTCATTCTTGAAAGAGGAGTTCGATTCTCCTATGGGCTACCAAATTAAAATCAAATTAAGTAAAATGGCAAATCACAAATCATCTCTTAAGAGAATCCGTCAAACTCAAGCGAGAAGACTTCGCAATCGTTATTATGCTAAGAGCGCGCGCACAGCAGTTCGCCGTCTTCGCGCAATGACCGATAAGGCAGAAGCAACAGCAGCCTACAACAAGGTTAGCGCAATGCTCGACCGTCTTGCCGGCAAGAATGTCATCTCCAAGAACAAAGCTGCTAACTTGAAGAGCAAGTTGGCTCGCTACATCAACAAATTAGCAGCGTAACACTCGCTTAAAGGGCGAGCAGCATACGGCCCATTCGTCTATCGGCTAGGACGCAAGATTTTCATTCTTGAAAGAGGAGTTCGATTCTCCTATGGGCTACTTGCACCGGGTTTCAAAACTCGGTGCTTTTGTCGTATCTATAGCACACCGGGGCGGGGGCGTGTGTGATGTGGGGATGGAAGGGTGGCACAGCGGAAATTTAGTGGGGATAAGCGTAAATCATGGCCAAACGAAATAAAAAATACTTTTCATCAACGACTCCTCTTAGAGATGCTCTGAAAG